>CAYYHN010000285.1:0-6183 GCA_964471245.1 uncultured Rhodothermaceae bacterium
CTCCGCCACACCCATCAGGATGGCAACGTGGTTGTCGTGGCCACAGGCGTGCATCACCCCGACTTCCTGCCCATTGTAGATCGTTGTCGCCTTCGAGGCAAACGGCAGGTCCACTTGCTCCGTCACCGGCAGCGCGTCCATGTCGGCCCGCAGCGCTACCACAGGGCCGGGCTGCCCACCCCGTAGCACCCCGACCACGCCCGTATGCGCAATCTCCGTACGCACCTCCATGCCCAAGCGCTCCAGATGCGCGGCTACCTTCTCCGCCGTACGAAATTCGCGGTTCGACAGCTCCGGATTTTGGTGGATGTCGCGCCGCCACGCGATCACACGATCTTCGACGGCTTCGGCGAGCCCATCAAGGCGCTGATGCCACTCGGCGGTCTGGGATTGAGCTGACGCAGAACAGGCCATGCTGAACAACAGGACAAAGGCAAGGGTGCGTTTCATTGGATTGAGGAGATCAATTGCAGAGATGCCTCTGAAAGTAGGTCTTCTTCCCCATTGCTACCAAACTCGCTCGGTATATAATGACACTTCAGTATTGACATTGCCGAATCGAAAGCGTTACTGTATAACGTCCCGGCCCTGCCTTTCTCTGTTTATCCGGTCAAGCTTGCTATGCGCATCGCTGTAGAGCCTTTGGAATATGACGAAGCAGCATGGATTCGTATCGTGCCCCTCGGTTACATCAACGACTTGCCCGCGTTGCTCCGCTCGGTACCTGGCTGGCGATGGAAACGACCGTATGGCTGGCACGTCCCCAAAACGACCGCAGCATGGCACGCCTTGCGCCAACTCTTTGGTCAAGCGAATATTGAAATAAGGACCACGCCACATGTTGCCTCGACTGCCCCATCACCTACGGAGTGCCCAACCACCCTCACAGAAGCACAAGAAGAGGCGGTCCTCCAGATGATCGAAACCCTGATGCTTAAGCGCTACAGCCCACGAACCATTGCATCGTACCGTAGCTTTTTTACCAGCTTTCTTTTGGCACATGCGGACCAATTGCCAGCAGGGCTTAACGAGACGGATATTAAACGCTACCTGCTTAGGCAAATCGAGCAGCGCCAATGGAGCGAATCGACCCAAAACAGTTGCATCAATGCCATTAAGTTCTACTATGAACAGGTACTTGGACAGCCGCGCAAGGTGTACGATTTTCGCCCACGCAAACCGAAGAAGCTACCCACGGTACTAAGCCAAGAAGAAGTGCTCGCGCTGTTTCGGGCTGTTTCCAATCTCAAGCATCGCTGTATCCTGATGCTGATCTATTCGGCAGGCCTACGATTGGGCGAGTTGGTACGTCTTCGCATTGAAGATGTGTTCATTCCACAACGCAAGATCTTTGTAAAAGCCGCCAAGGGAAAGAAAGATCGGTACACCGTACTTTCTGACAAAATGCTTGTCGTCCTACAAAAGTATCTGGGAAACTACCATCCAGATTACTGGCTTTTTGAAGGGCAAACAGGAGGGCCTTACAGCGCGCGAAGCGTACAAAATGTCTTACGTAAAGCCGTCAAACAAGCAGGCGTGAATCCGTATGCAACCGTACACACATTGCGTCACAGTTTTGCAACCCACCTACTCGAAAATGGCATGGACCTCCGCTATATTCAGGCTCTCCTAGGACATAGCAGCCCGAAGACTACAGAGATTTATACGCACATTACTGAAAAAGCTAGAAACCGCTTCCGAAGCCCTCTAGACACATTGGAAGACATCGACTGAGGGTGATATATACGCCATATGGCGCATACACAATCGTTGTAGGTCATTAAGGAAAAATAAAAATTAGTGGAAGGCAAAATAGAAATACAACTAAGTAAATTGAAAATTGGATTACTTTTTATAGGAGCATTAATTTTTGTGATACTGGGAATTCAATTTGCGATAAATCCAGAAGAATGGTTGTCATTGAGGTCAAAGTCACCCGAATTCGTAAGAATAATGGGATTAATTTCCGTAGTCTTTTTTGGTATTTGCGGAATATTTATCGGACGAAAACTATTTGACAAAAAAATCGGATTGACAATAGACGAAAGAGGAATTACTGACAATACAAATGCAACGAGTATCGGATTAATTGAATGGGAAGATATCATGGGAGTAGATAAAGTTGAAATTGCATCTTCTAAGATTTTAATTATCAAAACTGACAAACCAGATAAGTATATTCAAAGAGCGAAAAATGGAATTTCTAAACGTGCAATGAAAGCAAATAATAAAATGTATGGTTCACCTATTTCAATAATTTCAAGTTCACTAAAAATGAAATTCAATGAATTGGAAAACCTAATTAAGTCAGAATTGAAAAGAAGAAAAAAATAAAAACGACCTACAACATTGTATATGACGGTCATGCCCAGCAAAAGCTGGCCACGCCGCATATACGAGACCGTTGAGTATCAATAGAAACACATTTTCATACTTACTGGCACTCAAATATACACATCATTATTCCACTTGCTCGCAACCCTTCTTAAAGGGTATACAACCACGAACTCTTCTCGATCTTCGGAACACATCAGCCGCATCCACTGCGTCACTGCCTAAGGGTACAGCCTACTTCGAACGCTACATTGTGGAAGACCGCTCGCAGACCA
This sequence comes from uncultured Rhodothermaceae bacterium, assembly GCA_964471245.1. Lineage (GTDB taxonomy): Bacteria > Bacteroidota > Rhodothermia > Rhodothermales > CAYYHN01 > CAYYHN01. The sequence continues at coordinate 2,610 of CAYYHN010000285.1, forward strand.
AGCTGGCAGAGGTTGTGCACTGCCCACAAGTCCATTTCCATCGCATCTTCCGCGCGTTCGTTGGCTATCAGACAACCTAAGCGTTACCACGCCCCCCAATACGCCTCTCCCCTGCGGTGATAAGCATCCAAGCTCTACCTATCGGTTCAGCGCTATTGGCATCGGACCGGTACCTGTGGATTTCATGCCCCTTGCTTAGCGCATGAAACGTTCCAAATATCCTGCGGAAAACCATGGCGTACGCTGCCGTGCAATGGATGCAACTGCACGTACATACATTGCGCCACGGTGTAGCTACGCACTTTGCTGCCAAGTCACAAAAGCGCTTCCGAAGGCACCTGGTCGCACGCTAAGGCATGGATAGTAGGGTACCCCCCCTGCTGGATATAGCGACAAACGTTCTATCCGATCAAAACCCAAGGTATAACGATGGATTACAAACTAACACATCAAAAAAGCCTCGACGATCCAGAACTATTTTGGAAAGAGCAAGCAGAGAAGTTGGACTGGTTCACCCCTCCGTCAGCTATTCTTTGGCAGGATGATGAGCAGCTCTTCCGTTGGTATAAGAAAGGTAAAATGAACACCTGCTACCTTGCCCTCGACTACCATGTCGACAATGGCCGAGGTGACCAATTGGCTTTAATCTATGATTCGCCGGTAACCGATACCAAAGCAGCATTCACCTATGCTGAATTGCTCGACAAAGTCGCCACGTTTGCGGGTGTGCTAAAATCATTGGACATAGAAAAAGGCGACCGGGTCATCATTTACATGCCCATGATTCCGGAGTCCATCGTTGCGATGTTGGCTTGCGCTCGGCTAGGAGCCGTACACTCCGTAGTGTTCGGCGGATTTGCAGCCCATGAATTGGCGATACGAATAGATGATGCCAAACCTAAACTACTCTTAACGGCATCCGGCGGTAAGGAGGTCAACCGCATCATCCCCTACATGCCTATTGTAGATTCTGCCATCGAACAGGCTTCCTATAACGTAGAAACGTGTGTTGTATTTCAGCGAGACATTGTCCACGCCGAACTAACGGAGGGGCGAGATTACGACTGGGATACCCTCGTACAATCAGCCACGCCTACGACATATGTCGAGGTAGACGCGAACGACCCGTTGTACATCTTGTACACATCGGGTACGACGGGCAAACCAAAAGGCGTCGTTCGAGAAAACGGCGGGCACGCCGTTGCCTTAAAAAGCAGCTTGGATTGGGTGTATGATACCCAACCGGGCGACGTATTCTGGGCGGCTTCAGATATTGGCTGGGTCGTGGGACATTCGTACATCGTGTATGCCCCTTTACTCCAAGGCTGTACGACCATTCTCTTCGAGGGGAAGCCCATTCGAACGCCTGATGCTGGAACCTTTTGGCGGATTATCGAGGAGTATCAGGTTAATGTGCTGTTTACGGCACCGACCGCTTTTCGTGCGATCCGAAAAGAGGATGCCACTGGTGCGTTCAAAAAGAAATACGATCTCGCAAGCCTGAAATATATTTTCCTTGCTGGCGAACGAACCGATGAATCCACCTATCACTGGTTAACAGAACTCACGAACATCCCCGTGATTGATCATTGGTGGCAAACAGAGTCTGGTTGGCCCATGTTGGCAAACTTAGCGGGCATAGACTTGGCTCCCACGAAAGCAGGATCCGCATCCTTTCCTGTGTTTGGGTTTGACATCCAGATTTTAGATCAAGACGGGAAGCAACTACCACCGAATACGGAAGGCATCGTTGCCATCAAGCTTCCGCTACCACCCGGGTGCCTGCCCACACTGTGGGGAGACACGCCACGATTTAAACGCTCGTATCTATCTCGCTATGAAGGGTATTATTTATCGGGCGATGGAGGCTATAAAGACGAAGATGGATATTTCTTTATTACCGGTCGGATCGATGACATCATCAACGTAGCTGGGCACCGTTTATCTACGGCCGAGATGGAAGAGGTCTTAGCCTCACATAAAGCTATTGCAGAATGTGCAGTCATTGGCGTCCACGATGAAATCAAGGGGCAGATTCCCGTCGGGTTCTTGGTGCTCAAGTCAGGCATCGATGTATTGGAGGACGACCTAGAGAGAGAGCTTATTCATATGGTTCGTGAGGAAATAGGGGCTGTTGCGTCCTTCAAAAAAGCGGTTGTCGCAGAACGGCTCCCGAAGACGCGTTCAGGCAAAATCCTTCGCAAAACCATGCGCTGTATAGCCGATAAAACGCCCTTTACGCCACCGTCTACCATCGAGGATATGAGCGTGCTCAGCGAAATCGAAGACCTAGTCGTCTCCAAAAAGATTGGACGGTTTGTTTAGCGTATAGCGGCGCTCGAAGCGGTTGATTTCCACCCAACCTGATACGACCTTGCAGTTCACAGCATAAGCATCGATACGGCTGCGTCGTGGACAGGAATACTTCTTTACGTGCGGAGTACATCGCCCGCATCAACCGTGTGATCGACTACATCGAGCGTCACATCGCGGACGACCTCTCGCTAGGTAAACTGGCAGAGGTAGCGCATTTCTCGCCGTTCCATTTCCATCGCATCTTCCGCGCGTTTGTCGGCGAGACGTTGAGCCAGTTTATTCAGCGGGTACGCCTCGAAAGAGCGGCGGTCCAACTGCTTCATCAGCCGAAGAAGACGATTACAGACATCGCGTACGACTGCGGGTTCTCCGGGCCGCCTGCGTTTGCACGGGCCTTCCGCGAGATGTTTGGCATGAGCGCAACGGCATGGCGCAAAGGCGGTTTTGCAGAGCATAGCAAGATGCGCAAAGTGGATGGCAAGCCGGGGAAACCATCCGGCAAGCTGGGTGAAGCGCCCCGCCTGAGTCACCTCTACCTTGATCCCATCACATTTAACCCTAAATGGAGGATCACCATGTTAGACCAAACGCAAATCAACGTCACCGTTCAAGACATTCCTGCAACGCACGTCGCGTATGTGCGCCACATCGGCCCGTACCAAGGCGATAGCACGCTGTTCGGGCGGCTGTTCGGTACGCTGACGCGCTGGGCTGGCCCACGCGGCCTGCTTCAACTCCCCGACACACAGTCACTCTCGATCTATTACGACAACCCCGACGTGACGGCTCCAGAGAAGCTGCGGCTCGACGTGGGCATCACCGTCCCCGAAGATACCGAGGTGAGCGGCGAGATCGGGAAGCACGCCATGCCTGCACACAAGGCGGCCATGGCACGCTTTGAACTCAGCGCCGACGAATATGAAGCGGCGTGGGACCTCGTCTTCGGCGTCTGGCTGCCCGAAAGCGGCTACCAGCCCGATGACCTGCCCTGCTACGAACTCTACTACAACAACCCCGACGAGCACCCCGAAAATAAGCATATTGTGGACATCTGCGTGCCCGTCAAGCCGTTGTAAAACGCAGCCTGTGCTGAAGCATAGCACGGACTTCTGAAACGCAGCGTCGAGGAGTCGGCGAGACGAGGAATTGGCCTCCAAACCAGTTTGCATCGTCTCGTCGGCTCCTTGGCGCTTAGATTGCCATACTCACCTTACGCACGGTAGAACATGGCAGCGAGATCCTCGGCATGTTAGCGTCT
>CAYYHN010000286.1:0-6169 GCA_964471245.1 uncultured Rhodothermaceae bacterium
ACCTCTTCTAACTCCTATTCGTGGAGTGCACGCGCCACTGGGTGGAAGCCATTTCGTAATGGACATTTTACATAAATCTCTACCTGAATTGCACCGCGGCCGTCGTCCTCTTGTGTGCATACATGCCACTGGGCACGAGGCCTGAATGCTGCAACGTGTGCTGCTTCTCACTTGCCTACGATAGACCTATCCTACAATTAATACATATGCGTACTCCTTCATTATTTGCCCGTATCTGGGCGCTTCTCTTGCTGGTCTTTGTCGTGACCGGCTGTGACATTCAGGAGGCCGAAGACGCCTTCGACCAAGTTGAGGTGATTATCACCCTCGAAGAGATCGACACGATCGTGGTCGGTGCCGTGGTGGATGCCAGCAATGGCAGCTTCGTGCGCAACGACGTAGAACTGACGTTTTCAGGTGACAACGCAGGCGATCTGATCGACATCTACAGCGATGCGTTTGGTTCGCGTTCGATCGACGACGGGATCACGACCTTTGGGGTTGATAACAACGTGGTGCCATCAGACGGGAATCCGATTTCGTTCCGTGTGCTTGCCAACAAGGATGGCTACGAGACCGGTGTCGCCAACGTCGTGATTGATGAAACGGGGCAGCACCAGTTCACCATCCTGATGACGCGTACCATCACCAACAACAGCCAAGCGGCTGCGGTGGGGGCCTCCCGCCAAACGACGAACACGCAGACGGGCGGCAACGGTGCCACAACGGCCACCACCTCGGTTTCGACGCCAACAACGGCCCAGACGACCACCTCGACGACCGTGACGGTGCCTGCTGGCACGCAGGCAACAACGGATAGTGGCCAGACGCTTTCGGGCACGGTGACGACGAACGTCAACTATTTCCCGCCGACCTCGAACACGGCCAACCAAGCGTTCCCGGGTGGCATGACGAATGTAACGGTGACGGGCGGTTCGGGCGGTACGCGTACAGGTGCCCTGACGACGGCGGGCTTCGTGAACGTGGCAGTGACTGATGCCAACGGGAATAAGGCAAGTAGCATATCTCAGCCGATAAACGTGGCCATGCAGATCCCGCAGGAGATTCTGGGCAGCGGCAAACGAGGTAGCGCAGATACGTTCACCATCATATTGTTTAACGCTTCGACCGGTGAATGGGAGGTAGTGGAACAATCCGTGACCGCCGATGCGAATGGCGTGGTCACGTTCGACGCAGCAAATCTTGGCACCTTCGCTGCTATAGCAGACGCGAGCACGCCAACGTGTACCATGACCTATGCGATCAACCGTAACGGGAACAGTGGTATCATAGCAGTTACGATTGCTGGTAATGGCATCCTATACAATATATCGTATGCGCCCGGAGTGGACTCTGCTCAGATTACAGGTGTCCCGGCAACCGATGTAGCTTACACAGCTTCGGCGACACCAAGCGGCTTAGGAACCGACCTCGGGGTTACGAACGTTTCGGATGGATTCTGTAACGCTGGTACTGGAACAGACCAAACCATCACTATTAATTTGTCTACACCACCGGCCGGACTCGTCGACTTTACGCTCAACGGGCGCGCAGACTGTGGCGACGTGAACGTGAAGCCTCCTGTGACCGGTTTCACCGGGTTTTACAAGCCGCAAGGTAGCACGGATGCGCAAGCCGTCTTAATTCCGGAGGCTGACGTTACCCAAAATGCTACGACCAACGGCCTCCGTCTCCGAGACGTGGATGTGCAAATCCGTGGCGTCGCACCCGGGACGGTTCTTGAGTTCTTTGCCATCCTAGACAGTGATCGCCAAGATTTCAGCGAGCCCGTTACGGTGCCTCCGACTACTGGCGCAGTTGTTATGTCCACGTTCGACGTTGACGACGATCTCTGTAGTATCAACTAAGCTGAAGCATACCTCGTGCTGCGCCCCTATTGCGTAGCCCACGCGCCCGGTTTCCATACATGGAGGCCGGGCGTTTTTTATGGCGTATAGATGCGACAGCGCGTGTACCTAGCTAGACACCGTTGGAAGAGCAGGCTACCTATAAACCACGCAGCATAGGGGCAAAACGTGGGCTGGTGGGTAGAAGGAAATACCTACCACGCTTATGGATAGATTCTTGTAAGTTGCCGCACCGACTTTGTTGTGTATGCCCCAAACGTCGTCATCTCGGCTTCACTCGGAAGGACGATTAAAAGGCGTGCACACTTGATTCTGAGAGTTGATATAAGTTGTCCCGGCGGCAAGTATGCTTGCTGCCTTTGCTCACGTTGACGCGTTTTCGCCATGCTTTACCTGCGTTCCCTATTGCTCCTTGTGTTTGCAGTCACGTTGCTGCAATCGTCCGCCCATGCCCAGACGGCTGCCCTCACGCTGACCGGCACCGTCACCGATGCCGCAACGGGCGAGCCGCTGGTGGGTGCCAACGTCTTCATCGCCGTGTCGATGATTGGGACGACAACGGACCGCAACGGGCAGTACCGCCTCGAACGCGTGCCCCCGGGCGCGCACCGCCTCTACGTCTCCATCCTCGGCTTCGAACCCGGCATCCGCGACGTGCTGCTGCGCGAAGATGGTGCTACCGTATTCGACTTCGAAATGACGGCCACCGTGCTCGAACTCGAAGGCGTCGTCGTCGAGGGGAAGCGGGATCGGCGGTGGCGGCGGCGCTACGAGCGGTTCGTGAAGCTGTTCATCGGGGAGACGCCCAACAGCCAGCAGACGACCATTATGAACCCCGAAGTGCTCGATTTCTCAGACAAAGTTGGTCGCCTGACGGCGTATGCCAGCGAGCCGCTCATCATCGAGAACAAGGCGCTGGGCTACCGGCTCACGTACTTCCTGAAGGACTTCGCTGCCGAGGCTGGCCGCACACAGTATGACGGCGAGCCGCTGTTCGAGGAGATGGAGCCGGAAGACGACTTCCAAGCGCAGCAGTGGGAGCAAGCCCGCCGTGCTGCGTTCATTGGGTCGTTCCGCCACTTTGCGCTAGCGCTGCTAGCCGGGCAGGTAAAAGAGCAGGGCTTCGAGACATTTAGCCGTCCGTCCGTCCAGCAGATGGCCGGTGCAGGCGGTGCACAAAACATGATGCAGGGCAACCAGCGCTTCCCGCTGGAGCCAACCGAACTCTATTCGCCCGGCGAACGCCCCAACGAGAAAATCCTCGACTTCCAAGGCTTTGTCGAGATCGTCTACAAGGGCGAGCTTGAAGACGAGTCGTACCTCGCATGGTCACGCGGCGGTCGCCTTGGCGGTAAGCCCAAGTTCCAGACCTCGTGGATCAACCTCGAACGTGGCCCCACCGTCCTCGACTACAAAGGCGACATCCTCGACCCCTACGGCGTCACGTTCTACGGCTACCTCGCTTTCGAGCGCATCGGCGACGAACTGCCCAAGGAATACCGACCGGGCCGATAGTTGGTTGGAGGGATTTAGGAAGCATGGAAGAGACGAAACGCGGAAGACGGCTGGGAAAACACCTCCACTTCGTTTCGTTGCCGCCTCCTTTCATCCATGCTACCCAAGTTTTAACCTACGGTCAGCACTTGGGTTATTCCTATTGTTCGGGGACGGCTTCAAAGATGCGGGTGTTGATAAAAAAGTTCAATGTAGGCAGGTCGGCGACGTTGCGGCCGATGACCACAAGGTCGGGGTCGCCGTCTCCGTTGTAGTCACCCGTGTCGTGATCGCTGAAGAGGACGCCGGGTAGACTGAGGGCCAGCACGAACAGGCCGTCGGTGTTGCGGTACACGTGAGTGATGCGTTCACCGAGCGGTGAACGTGCCCCAGAGAGGATAATGTCTGGCGCGTCGTCGCCGTCATAATCAGACCACTGGATGTTGCCTGCCACCACGCCTGGAACGCTGATGCTGATCGGCGTAAAGGCATCGTTTCCGTCATTGCGGTAAAGTCGGGTTGTGCCTTGCAGCAGTTCAGGACTAGGGCGTGCACCCGTCATTAGGAGGTCGAGGTCGCCGTCGCCATCGTAGTCGGCCCAGCCGGCGGCACCCATAGCGAGCGGGGTCAACGGCGCGCCAACGTCTGTGAAGTTGTTGCTGCCGTCGTTGCGGTAGATGTTGGCAGTGAAGTTACCGTCCCCTCGGTCGCCGGAGAGGGCAAGATCAAGGTCTCCATCACCATCGTAATCCCCCCAGGTGAGGGCACCGAAGGCGACATCCACAAAGGGGGTCTCCGTCGCCACAAAGTTGCCGGCGTCATTGGTGTAATAGCGCGTGAGTGGCGTATAGGGACGCTCAGTGCTAAGGGCTCCTGTCAGCAGCAGGTCCATATCGCCATCACCATCACCGTCGATGAGAGACATCGCACCATTATGGAGCCCTGGTAAGTCTGTGGTAGCCTCGATAAAGCGCCCCCCTTGGTTCAGGTAGAGTAACGTTTGGGGCGTATTGTTTTCCGGATGCAAGCCTTGTAGCAGCAGATCCTCTTGGCCATCATTATTGACATCGCCCCACGCCACGCGCCCAAACTGTACGCCAAGAAAAAGCTCCTCGGTCTGCACGAACTCTTTAAAGAAGAAGGCCGGTTCTTGCCCCGGATTTTGGTCTACATCATCGAGACGGTAGAGGCGAGAAAGCGGCGTGCCGTTGTTGTCAATACCATTTACAAAGAGGTCAAGATCACCATCGCGGTCGTAGTCGCGGAGCGAGACAGACCCGTTTTCGACGGCCGGGAGGTCGTACTCAAAGAGCAGGGGTACCGTCACCGAAGGCGGTACATTCGAGGGCTCGCCAAAGATAAGTTGGTGCACATCGATGCTGGTGCGCGTACTGAAGCCGTCCTCTGCAAAGACGCTCCATGTGTATACTTGGTTTTCGCCCAACAAGGTGGCGTCGAGGGTGAGGCGCGGTTCGGTTAGGCCGCCGAACGTGAAGCTGGTGCCAGGTGCGCTGATCTCGAACGTATAGGTGACGGCATCTTGCTCGGCATCAGGGGCGGGAGCCCACGCAAAATCGATTGTGGTGGCGGTGAGCGGGAAGTTGGCCGCATTAGCAGGTTCTAGCAAGCCGAATGCTGCAGGCGGGCTATTCGGTCCCACACCTTCTACTAGCGTCAGCGTCTGGTCGGCCGCAAGGTCTGTGTAGGTATCCACACTGCCATTGGGCCAGCGCACGGTGACCTCTTCTACCGTCGTGGCAGCGCCAAGGCCGAAGTGGGCAGTTAGGTTATGGCTTTGCGAAAGCAACCCCTCACCTGCTGTGATAAGGCGTGTCTGGCGTTGACCACCCGCTACCACCTCGACGCGTGCCCCAACGCCGAAACGGTTGACTAGGGTACCCCGCGTCTGCACCTTCAGCCAGTGATTGCCAGTCGGGTTATTGAGCAGCAGGTAATTGCCGTCGTTGTGGGCAAGCACGAGATCCATTGCGCCATCATCATCGAAGTCGGCCACGGCCACGGCGGTAGCAGTCGGTCGGATGCCGATGGCCGTATCGTACACGTCTACAAAGGTTCCGTCGCCTTGATTGCGGAAGAGGTAGTGGTTGTCGGTTTCGCCTATCACGAAAATGTCGATGAAGCCATCATTATCGAAGTCAGCAGCGACGGGGCTGAGATGGACATCCATTGAATCGCCTGTCACCCCAGCAGCAACCGCTACGTCTTCGAACTGATTGAAGCCAATGAAGCTACCCGGATTACGATAGAGGCCATTGAGACCTGGGCGACGGTCGAAGGGAAGACCTTCACCAAGGTTGGTCAGCAGTGGATTGTTGACGACACGACGCACCACTGGTGCATTAGCTACGTATAGGTCGAGGGCACCATCGTTGTCGTAGTCCAGCCATGTTGCTCCGAAGCTTGCCCGATTGTCCGCAAGGCCGACTTGGGGTGCAAAATTACCGAATCGGTTGCGTGTGCGATCGTAGCGCAGGAGGATGTTTTGGGAGTTGCCTTGCTGAATAAAGCCGCGTGTAATGTATAGGTCGAGGTCGCCGTCACCGTCATAATCGGCAGGCGAAAGGCCATGCACGAAACCAGGCGTTTGGGCAAGCATTAATGGCGCTTGGTTTGAGAAGCCCGTCAGGTCATTAGCAATAAAGACTTGGTGTTGGCCTTGGTTGTGCCCAAGAAAGAGATCTAGGCGGTTGTCGGCATTAAAATCACCCCAAGTCGAACTGAAGATCGACGCCCCGGCTTGGAGGCCACTAGGACCGGTTGAGACACTGAACTGCCGTCCCCCTCTA
>CAYYHN010000287.1:0-6158 GCA_964471245.1 uncultured Rhodothermaceae bacterium
GAGAAACGCGACGCAGATCCAGATGAGTTCAAACATGGGCAGCAGGCCAAATGAACGTTTCAAGAACGCACGTCCAACGCACCCCACACGCTTCGGATCCTAGGAGAATTCCCTGTTTTAGGCACAGAGGATGTATTGGGCGGCAAGGACGCGAGGATAGAGACGCTAGATGTAGCAGAACACAACACCAAAAGAGATACGCTCGGCTACAGCCTCCAAACCGAGGCATAGCCGAGCGTACCACATACCAACGCGACTGCCGGGTACATCCAAGGCACCGACACAAAGCGCGCTTTATCCTTCCATGTCTTCTAGTTCGACGCCCTTCGTCTCGTGGACGTACTTGAGGACGAACCAGACGGAGACGAACGCGAAGAACGCGTAGATACCGTAGGCGGCGGCAAGGCCAATGGACGCGAGCATGATCGGGAAGGTCATCGTGATGCCGAAGTTGCTACCCCACTGGAACAGTCCGCTCACGGCGAGGCCCGACCCGCGAATCTGATTGGGGAACATCTCGCCGAGCATCACCCACATGACGGGACCCCACGAGGCGTTGAAGAAGATGACGTAGACATTAGCGGCAATCAATGCAAGGATGCCCATGTTGTCGCTGAGTTGCAGCGTGCCATTGGCATTGAGTGAGCCTGTGGTGAAGGCGACGGCGACCAAGACGAGCGAGATCGCCATGCCCAGCGAGCCCACCCACAGGATCGGTTTGCGCCCGATCTTGTCGATGATCAGCAGCGTAACGAGGCACGCACCGATGCTGAGGCCACCAGAGAGCACGTTGATGAGGAGGGCGTCGTTCTCCGTGAAGCCTACCGCTTGCCAGAGCACAGCCCCGTAGTAGAAGATGACGTTGATGCCGACCAATTGCTGGAACGTCGCCAGCCCAATGCCGACCCAGACAATCTTCCGGACTTTACCGGTGCTTTTGTTGATGAGGTCTGAAAACGTTGGCCGGTGGTCATCAGCGAGCGAGGCCTTGATGCTGGCGACTTTTGCAGAGGCAGAGGCCGCGCCAAAGAGCTTCGTCAATACCTGCTGCGCCTGATCCGTTTTGCCCGCCGAGACGAGGAAGCGTGGGCTTTCCGGGATGGTAAGCAAGGTAACCAAGAAGATGGCGGCTGGGACCATCTCCATCCAGAACATCCAGCGCCATGCTTGGTAGCCCCACCAGAACTCCGCCGTCGATGCGCCTGCAGAGTTAGCGAGCAGGTAGTTGCTCACAAACGCCATGAACAGCCCGGCGATGATGGCGATTTGCTGCACGGTCGTCAGCCGCCCACGGATATGCGCCGGGGCAATCTCGCTGATGTAGGCCGGGGCCATCACGCTGGCGGCGCCAACAGCGAGGCCGCCTAAGATGCGGTAGAGCACGAATTCGAACGAACCATTCGAGACGCCCGAGCCCCAAGCGCTGATGAGGAAGAACACAGCCGAGACGATCAGCAGGGTACGGCGGCCATAAAGGTCGGCGAGGCGGCCAGCGAAGAACGCCCCTACGGCACAGCCGAGCAGCATGCTCGCCACATTGAAGCCAGTACCGACGCTGTCTGAATTGAAAGCGGCTTGGAGGCCATCGACGGTGCCATTGATGACCCCGCTATCGAACCCAAACAAAAAGCCACCGATGGTGGCAACGATGCTGATGAGCGTAATCAGGAGCAGGTTGTATTGGCTGTCCTGTGTGGAGGTTGCGTGCATGTGGGATCTCGCCTGGTGAAATGAAGACAATCAGATGCGGTGGGGAGGCAAGCAGAGTCGACTCGTACCGTAAGTTGCAACTTACAGTACTCAGGGGCAAGCGTCACGTAAGAAAACGTTTTCAAGGCGTGCAATTCATGCAGAAGTGCGTCCTGAAACGGAACGAATTGATACCGTGTTGTATCTTCGCCGACCTTGATCAGACAATGGCCAGATGACCACCAAAGAAGAAGCGGCTGCACAAGAGGAAATGGCGGCATTGCTTGCAGCAGCACAGCAAGCGAGTCCACTCGATGCCTCGGTGCTCACATTCGACGGCGACGTCCTGACGCCCGCACAAGTCAACCACATTCTAGGGCCGCACCTGACGGATGAGCGGAAGGCACGGATTGAAGGCGTGCTCGATGGCCGGACGTACACCTTGGCTACGGTGGTAGAAGGGCTGACCAACACGGGCAACGTGAGTGCTGTGATGCGTACAGCAGAAGCGCTTGGTGTGCAGCCCTTCCACATCATCACCAACCAGCAACTGTTCAAGCGCTCTGCCCGGACCACACAAGGCTCCGACAAATGGCTCGATGTATGGCAGTGGGCCACGCCCGCCGATGCCTGCCGCTACCTCAAGCAGCAGGGCTACCGGATCATCGCTACTCACCTTGATGCCGACGCCAAGCCCATCGAGGCGTTCGACTTCACGCAGAAGACCGCACTCGTCTTTGGCAATGAACTCGCAGGCGTGAGCCCCGACCTACTCGCCCACGCCGATGCTACGTGTATCCTGCCAATGACGGGTTTTGTGCAGAGCTACAACATCTCGGTGGCTGCAGCCATTGCACTCTATCACGCTTATCACGATCGCCTCACACGGCAAAGACACCATGGCGATCTTTCTGACGAACAGCGTACTTTTTTACGTGCTAGTTTTTTCGTGCGTGCTACGCGCCACGCGCACGATCTCATCCGTGAAGCGCGCAGTCGGGGCACCATTCATCCCGGGCCGTAAGAAGTACCGGCCGCTTCGCATCTTTTTCTACGAGAGCACCCCATGAATCGCTTTTTCCGCGCCTTGTTTATTTCTGCAGTCACCACTGGAGCAGCGGCAGCCGTCGTGTATGCGCTCAAGCGTACACCCGCACCCTTGCCCGAGGTAGACAGCCCCCGCGATGATACACAGATGGTTGACGCCGACCGCATGACCGAAGAGCAACGCGAGCTGGCCGTCGAGGAGTTGGCCCACATGGTCTGATCGGGTCGCATGTAGGCTTTAGACCAAAAGGTGGTGGTGAATGTAACAGCATTTTCCTTTCTTATGGTCACATTCACCCCAAGCGACGCAGTAGTGTAGACTGCGACCTGCCCGCAATGTAGGCGTCGCTGCTGTATGTCCACAGGATTCTCTGACCCACCATCCTGTATGTCCCTACCCCAACCCGTTTGGTGCGGTGCCACCGTAGCCCGGCTGGTATCCCTATGCTGTGCATGGCTCATCATGCTTGCAGCCGCTGCACCCGCGGTCTCACAGGATGCATCCGAAGCTGTTTGGCGCATCACGAGTCCTGCACCCGGTGCCGTTGTGCAGAGTGGCGAGCTGTTCGTGGTGGTTCGAACTGCCGGAGTTATCCGTCTCGACCCTGCCAGCGTCCGTATTGAGTTGGATGCAGTCGACCGCACCCGTGAGGCAAAAATCAGCGAGCAAACCGTGCGGCTGCTCTTTCTTGAACCGCTCGGTCCCGGACGGCACTCCTTAGCAATTACCGCGCAAGACCAAGCAGGCGAAGATGTGGCTCCACTCCGCTGGGATTTTGTGGTGCCCGATGCTGGATCTGTACAGGCTGGTGGGCAGACGCGGAGAGCGGCGCGACGCGTGTTCTCCTTTTCAGGGCAAACTGGGCTTGATACCCGCACCGGTGACATTAGCGGACAGCGCAGCTTGCGGCAGGAGCCCTTGCGAACGTACGCGTTCAGCGTGGACGCCGTCGGGCAGTACGGGGCATTTACATTTCCGCTGCGTATCTACGCCACCACCGACAACGACACCCAATTCCAATCGCGCAACCGCTACCTCGGCGGCGTCCAGTCGAAGTATATCTCGGTACTTTTGGGCGATTCGACGCCCGATTACGGCGATCTCATCCTCGATCGGGCACGCACGCGTGGGGTGCGCGGCGAAGTACATCTCGGCCCAGTGCATTTACATGCGCTTCGCGGGACGCTGCGCCGCGGCGTTACCCCCGATCTCGACGAATTCATCTTTGGAACCTTCCGCCGCAATGTCACGGCGTTTCGCTTGGGCATTGGCTCGCCGCGTACGGTATTGTTTGGCCTGAATGCCTTTAAGGCAACCGACGATACGACCTCCATCACGACGTTCCGGCAAGTTGAGAGCCTGCGGCCGCAGCAGAACATCGTCGCGGGGCCAGATTTGCGGATTCGCATGTTCAACGATGCTTTCCGGCTTGAAGGCGGAGCAGCTGTCAGTCTCGTCACAGAAGACATCAGTCGGGGCGTAATCAGCGAGGAGGATGTGGAAGACATCTTTGATATCGATCTTCCGCTCAATCCGCGTGACTACGAGTGGGCCATCGTGCTCAATGCCTCGACTGTGCCGCTTCGCCCCGACAAGCTGACTTCGCTTGCATGGTATGGCAAGACACGCATCCGGGCCTTCAATCACACGCTAACAGCCGATTATCGAAGCATCGGCGGGGCATATTTCTCGTTTGGCAACCCCTTCCTGCAAAACGACCGCGTCGCGCTGACAGTTGCCGACCGATTTCGCGTCTTCGATGGCAAGCTCTCCGGTACTTTGCGTTTCCGCCGCTATGGCACGCCACCGCGCGATGACGATCTTCTAGGTACACTTACTTCTGACCAGTTCACGGGGCAAGTCGTGCTTGCGCCTTTCGAAACGCCAACATGGCTGTATTTGGGCCTCCGGATGCAGCAGCGCGAACGCATTGCTGAGGGCAGCCGCGAGCCGCAATCCGACACCGAAGTGCAATCGTGGACTATTGGCGGCTACCACTTGCTAGAAACCGGCGATTACCAGCACGGCTTCAACGTGACTGCGATGCTGGCCGAGCGTTCCGACGCCATCAACCCAGCCTTGGGCAACACAACGCGGTCGCTCACGATCGGGTTGAACGAGCAGTTTCCTACGCCGCTATACGCGAATGTGCAGGTCAATCTGCTCGATGTGGAAGGCGAAACGCTCACGCAGAACCTCGCTACGCTCTCCGGGAAGGTCGGCTATCGCTTTGCTGCGCAGGGTCTGAATGTCGCACTTGCTGCACAGAACACCAACGCTTCGTTTAAAGCCTTTACGGCAGGTGTGACCACTCCCGCCTTCGAACAAGACTCCGACCGCTTCACACTCACCTTGAACGGTGGCTGGCAGTTTCGCCCGGACATGGACCTAGAGATTCGGGTTGGTTACAACCGCTATCAGGAAGAACAGAATCCGGACAATCAATACACCGAACGCTTCTTGATTCTGCGCCATCGGTACGTGTTTTAGCGAAGGGTGTTCTTGATAAGACCACTCAGCTTGTTTCTTGTTGGGCGTTGGGATGGGCTGCACGCATGGCTTTGTAATGCTCGGCCTCGGCGGTTCGCCCCAAGCGCTCGTTCATGTCGATGACGGCTCCGAGGATGCTGTAGACGGCGCGGTGGTCGTCGCCGAGCGCTTCGCGGCGGAGCTCAAGAATGCGGCTGTAGAGTTGTTCGGCTTGCACCAATTGGCCGTCGTCGCGGTAGGTGCGTGCGAGTTTGAACAGGATGGTGTCGATATAGAAGTGCGTCTCGTCGTACGTTTGGCGGTAGATGGCGAGGGCTTCCTCAAAGACGGCCCGCGCTGCCGCTCGTCGGCCTTGGGCTTCAATAGCGTCGCCGACATAGGAGAGCGCTGTAGCTGTGTAGGCGTGATTGGGGCCGACCATTGTGCGGTAGGTTTCCTCGCTGACGCGGTAGGTGGTCTCGGCACGTTCGAGTTCGCCTTGGCGTGCATAGATGGTACCCAGCGAAAGGAGTGCGCTGGCGCGTTGCATGGAGGTGGGCAGGGCTTCCGCTACGTCTTCGAGGACCCCGCGTGCTAGGTCGTAGCGTTGGGTTTCGAGCAGGGTGCGCGCCATATCGGTGCGGACGCCTTGCGTCGCGTGGTGCTCAGGGCCGTAGATCGTGCTGCTAAGGTCAAAAGCTTCGTCGTAAAGATCGAGTGCTTGTTGGAAGGCTGGCGAGGTGAGCGAGTCGTTACGGGCCGTTAGTGTGAGGAAGCGGCCGTATTGTTTGAGTGGTGTAATGCGGCGGTAGCGTTCATTCTCTGGAGCATCACGCATGGTCGCCAAGCCTGCTTCGAAAAGTTGGCGTGTTTCGTCGTGAAACCGATCGTCTTCGTGCAAGAAATACGCCAGCGCAACCTGCATTTGGGCCACGTCGGGGTGACTCATTCC
>CAYYHN010000288.1:0-6137 GCA_964471245.1 uncultured Rhodothermaceae bacterium
CACTCATGCTCCGCCGCCTGCTCACAAGCCCTGACTTCACGCAAGCCTTCGTCAACCGCTTCGCCGACTTGATGAACGCGGCTCTCACTCCCGATCGCGTCCGGGCTGTCATCGATTCTATGCAGGTGAACATTGCGCCAGAAATTGAACGGCATATGTCGCGCTGGCGGGCATTTACACGTAACCAGTGGGAAACCGACGTCAATGTCATGCGGAGCTTTGCACTCAACCGTCCGAACGCCATGCGCGGGCATATGCGGGCACGCTTTGGTCTCCGCAACCTAAGCCCCATCACCGTTCACACCACCGACCCTACGCAAGGCAGCGTACAAGTAAATCGACTCGTGCCTGACGCCTACCCGTGGACGGGACAGTATTACGACCGTGTGGAAGTGCCCATCACGGCACGTCCGGCTCCGGGGTACCGTTTTGTAGAATGGACAGGTACCCATTCAGGCACGGATGCCACGATCTGGGTCGATCCAGCCAGCGATCCGGATCTAACGGCGGTGTTTGCACCGGGCGTAGCAGCAGCACAACAAATCCGCATCAGCGAGATCCAATACCATGCACCGAGCGACGCGAACTCGGGCGACTGGATCGAACTCGTCAACCCCAGCACTGAAACGGTCAGCTTGGACGGTTGGATTGTCCGTGATGGCGACGATAGCCACGCCTATGAACTCCCACCAGGCACAGCGCTCGTGCCCAACGGCTACCTCGTCGTAGCAGAAGACCCGGCGGCGTTTGCATCCATCCATGCCAATGTTCCGCACATTGGTGGCTGGACGTTTGGCCTCAGCAAAGGTGGCGATCAGTTGCGCCTGTTTGATGCGACCGGTGCCCTTGTGGATTCGCTGACCTTCGACGACGACATCCCGTGGCCGATGGCAGCCGATGGCGACGGCGCGACGCTTGAACGCATCAACCCCACAGCCCCAAGCCACGAGCCGACCTCATGGCGCGCTTCCATAGAAAATGGCGGCACACCCGGCGCACCCAACAGCACGCGTGTCAATACAACACCTACGCCGGAACTACCGCATGAAACCACGCTCAGCCACCCGTGGCCCAACCCGTTCCATACAACGACGACACTAACCTATACGCTGGCGCAATCCGGCTCAGCCACCGTCACCGTCTACGATGTCCTTGGCCGCCGCATCGCGCGCCTTGCCGACGGCATCCACGCAGCAGGTACCCACACCGCACGTTGGGAGGCCGAAGGCATCAGCCCCGGCCTCTACTTTGTACGCCTTGAGGCTACAGATCATGCGCCCATTACAGTGCCTGTCGTGCGGCAGTAGCGCATGTTATATTCGAGCTAATCGCCTGAATCGTTTGGTAAGCCACCGAATTGCTGTGATGCATGAAAAACCGTTAGAATTTCGACACGGTCATCAACAATCGAGTGCAAGTAAATGATGCGGTAGTTGCGATAGATGATCTCACGAAAGCTGGCATCTTCCATTTCAGGCACAACTCTTCCCGAGGCTGGAAACACCTCCAACCGATCTGCGGCCTTGAGCAAAGCACGCAGGATTCGCGCTGCGTATCTAGGCGCATCTAAAGCCAAGTAGGTACCTATCGCATCAAGATCAGCGTAGGCACGTGGCGTCCAGACTACTGTTGCCATGCCGCGATCTTGGCTTCGATGCGACGCCTCACCTCTTCATGTGGTATGGTCTCTCCACGGCGCGCTTGCTCTAGTCCTTGCTCAATCTTTCCAAGCAATAGCAACCGCTCGATAGCATCATCTACTGTAGCGTCGTCGGGCAATGCATTGACTGCGCGTACAATTTCCTGTTTGGCAATAGTTGATGGCATGTTGCACCTAGCTCTTAAATGCGGTTTGATATGCAGACTACGTTATTTCCGTACGCTTATGAACGCCCCAAGGTCCTCGACTGCTAGTGAGTGGCCCGATCAATCAAATCCCATCGCCCGACCTCTTGGCGCACGGTATCAAGCTTCTCCCATGAAGCTTCGAGCCGGTACCCCGCGCCGACAAAGCCAAACCCGTTGTCCACGTTGGAGAGCAAACCCGGCTGGACGAGCACTTCGGGGTCGAATGTGCCGTCAGGTGGATTCCATGCGTCGTTCGCGGCAATCATGCGTAGGGTAAGTTCGACGAACTCGATGCCAAAGGCGCGGTCGAATGGGCCTTCGGCACGCAGTTGGTCTTCGATCGTCCGCAGGTCACGGGAGATGGACAATGTGAGTGTCCAGCCATCGTCCGTAGGCTGGAGCGCTTCGCCATACGGAACGACAACCTGCCGCGACTCGATGCTGGGCGCTGCGATGCGGTATTGGATGGCATAGGTCACTTCGACCTTCAGCAGGCGCGGCACCAAGCCCCGAATGGTTACGGGCATCAACGCAGGCACGTCGAGTTCAGGGTCCGGCAGTTCTACCGTCGCGGCCGGTGGCACGGGCACCGTGGCCGTGGTCAAGGCACCGTCGCCGCGTTCGGCGCGGAGTTCGTACGTGGTGCCAAAGTTGGCGCGGAACGGTGCGACAAAAACATGCGCAAAGTCGCCGCTGGCTTCCTGCACCAGCGAGTCTTTCCAAACGACTTCCTCTCCGGTCGTCAGATCACGTGAGGTCATATTGGCACCTAGCGGCGCGTTCGGGGTCGCTTCCAACGTGGCCGCAATCGGGTAGACGCGCACGTACTGCTGGCTGAAGGTTGGTGAGAGCACACCGTAGAAGGAATAGGGGCGATCTGTGCCGAGGACGGAGACGACATCTTCTTCGCACGCCAACGTGCCAAGCGTAGCACAGGCGATCAGCACAAAGAGCACAGCGGTTCGCAAGGTATAGTGGCGCTCCAAAGGGTGCGTGATATTCGACAGCGTAATCGCTAAGCGCCGCGACCGTTGGCTATTGGCAGTTGGCTGCTGGGTCTCACCTTGAACGTCTTGCTTGGTTCGTTCAGCACCATCAACCCATTCTTTTTTTGCTACAGGCATCAGTTCACCTCCAATTTCAGACCGAGTGAGGGCACAAACGGCAGTTGATCGACGCGGCGCAGCGTGAATACGTCGAGGTAGAACAGGTTGCGGCGGTCGTAGGTGTTGATAGCGCTGGCTTGCACCGTCAGGGCCGCCACGCCGAGTTCAAACGTGCGATCAACAGAAATGTCGAGGCGATGATAGGTTGGCAGCGTGGCGTTGTAGGGGCGCTCGTAGATGACACGACGGCTACCTTCGATCTGGTCGGCCCGCACCACGTCGTCGACCAACGCAAACCCATCGAAGCCAACGGCTTGGTTGAACGGCAGCCCGGCCCCGAAAGCCCAGCGAACACTTAGGTCGAAGCCGCGCACTGTGGTTGCGCCTAGGGCGTTGATCTGATGGCGACGGTCATGCGCAGGACGGTACGCGAGTGTTTCGGTGCCATACCACAAGTCGAGCGCTGCCTGCTCGGCCTCATAGCGCGTATTGGCGTAGCCATACGTCAGGTACCCGTAGAAACGCGTCCGGCGCACTTCGGACCGCACGTCAAAGCCGAATACGCGCCCGGTGGCAGGCTGCAGATTCGTCGTGAAGCGCGGATAGGCCGTCCATTCCGAGACAAACAGGTTATCGAGGTACTTAAAGAAGCCTTCAACGGCAACTTCCAACCACGGCGTGGGATTGCCCCGGTAGCCAAGGATGCCGTGCCACGCCTGCTGCGCCCGCCCGACGCGGATGTCGTCGGTGCGGTTTGTCTGCGGCTTCGGCGCATCGGTCCATGCGGTGAAGATACTCGCGGCATCGCGACGGTCGTTCAGGCCAAGAATGGTCTGGTGATAGATGCCTGCCGCTGCACTCAATTCGCCCCATGGTCGTTGCCAGACGAGACGCGCACGTGGCTCCCAAAAGGGGTCGAAGCGGACCGCATAAAACTGGAGGCGCAACCCCGCCTGAAGCTCCAAGCCGTTGTCCCACTTAAAAACCGGCTCCGCGTACAACGAACCATGCTGCAAGTCCTCGGCACGCTCGTCGATGTTCTGAAACAGCCCTTCGAGCCGCGTATCAATCGACACAAACCGCACCTGCGCGCCGACATTGAAATCGGCGCGGTCGCCAAAGACGCGCATATCCACAGCGAAGTTGGTATTGCTGATTTCAGACGTTCGATCAGGCGTCTCCGACGGCCCCAGTTCGTTCGTCAGGCGTGAATGAGACATCTTGAGGTCGGCAGTGACGGGAAAGATGCGGGGCAACACGAGGTAGCGCGCGCCAATGGCTTGGTTTTCCCAACGAACCTCTTCCGGTAGTGCGCCGCCCTCGAACGTCTCGCCAAGTGTGCCTCGGTCATACGTCTGCAAAGCCGTAATCCCAAGACGACTGCTTGCATTGATGTCCACGTTGATCTTGCCAAACGCATCGCCAAAGGTGAACGGCAGGTCCTGCCCGACGATCTCGGCGGCTACATCTTCGACCATGCCTTGGCGCCCTACGAGCAGCCACGACGCCCGCCCCGGTACAATCGGCCCCTCGGCGCGCACGCTGCTCACGAACGGCGACAGCGCCACACTCCCACCAAACTGCCGATTGTTGCCCGACCGCGTCGTCACATCGATCACCGACGAAATTCGCTCGCCGTATGAACTGCCAAAACCACCTGCGTAGATGTCCGCTTTGTTGATGATCTCCGAAGGAAACGCTGAGTAGAAACCAAGCACGTGGAACGGCTGATAAATCAGAATCCCATCCAGCAACACGAGGTTCTGTGAGGGCTCACCGCCGCGAATGAAGAGTTGTCCGCCGCGGTCACCCGTTGTCACGACGCCCGGCTGCGTAGTCAGGAACGTAGCCAAGTCACCCGAGACATCGGGAGCAGGGATGAGTTCGATGTCCTGTGGCCGTACCGTTTGCAAACCCGCTGTCACACGCGCCGCGCCTGTCGTGCGCTCCGCCTCAACGAGCACCTCCTCCAGCGTCTCGCCGCCAGGCGACAAGGCAATGTTGCGCGACAGCGTCGCCGTCGGAGCGATATTAATGTCCTCGACGTAGGTCTGATAGCCGAGGTACGACGCTCGCAGCACATATCGGCCCGGCGCAATGCGGGGAATGAGGTAGCGCCCGTCGGCGTCGGAGGCTGCGCCTTTGTAGAAGGAGCCGTCTTGCTCAAGGACAATGTTGACGAGTTCGAGCGCCTGCCCGTTCGTCTCGTCCGTTACGAAGCCACTGAGGGTGGCCGTCTGCGCATAGGCTGGCATAGCCAACCCTACCGCAAGGCACACCACACCCAGCAGCGCCAGCCCACGGGGCCAGTGCCTGCAATGCGTCATGGGAATCTGTTGCGTCTGTTCCAATGAGGACGCCAAGGTAGGCCCCCGCCGTAGGAATCACAATGCATGGCGTACTGCCTCCAGTGAAGCAATCTTGTCCAGCACGATTGCGAATACTCGACGACCCTGTTCTTGGGCCACCAACGTACTGCTGCTAAAGGAATAGAAGTGTGCGCGTTTTACTTCACCAATTGGGTTCGTATACTCCCGCCGATGGCGAACCATGTACGCATCGTTTGAATTTACCTAGCACAACTGTATGCCGAGCATTGCACCGAATCAAATCACGGTTCCGGTTATCAACCGCACACCGCCACCCCACGCGCATTGGTCGGACGATTACGAAGACGAGGTGCAGAACACCACCTACACGAAAGTTGCTGAAGATCTTCAGGTCCTGAGCCAGTGGGGCCATGATCATAATCAGTTTGTATTAGCCCATGAATCTGGCACAAATAAACTGACGGTTCAAAGCCGTAACAACCAAGTGGCTCTGCAAAAATGGGCCGCCTACAGTCGCGATGGCACCAATAGCGGATCGTTCGTTTTGCGCAATCGTGAGAGCGGCCTTTACATATCGGTAGATCGGCGTCCGAACTTCATCCGTGCGGTCAATTTTGGAGGCAGCCCCAAACTCGAAGAGCCGTGGAAAGTGGTTACCCTGACCGGTATCCGCGACGAATGTATCTTCAGCTGCCCAAAGATTGGGGACGATTTTGGGCGTATTACCAATGGCGAAGGCTTTTTGAATGTGTCGGGCGGTGGCGGCTATTACTACGGCCAACCCATCATCATGTACCCGTGGCGCGGCGGCAAACAAAACATGCGCTGGCAAATTCGCGCTTTTGATTATTAA
>CAYYHN010000289.1:0-6130 GCA_964471245.1 uncultured Rhodothermaceae bacterium
AGGTGCCACTTGGATCCTATTCCTCAACGCCGATGGCACTGTTGACCGCTATCAGAAAATCACACCTGCGGCTTTAGAAGAAACTAGCCTAGCGCGTAGTGTGCGAGGGTTCGGTACTTCTCTCGCAGCCCTCGGCGATCTCGATGGCGACGGCGTAACCGAGTTGGCTGTTGGAGCCCCGGGTTCTCGCTTCGGCGGAAGCATCTGGGTACTGTTTCTGAGTCGAGATGGTACGGTCAAACGGCAACACCGTATCGATCACAGTCCACTACTACCCGACGGATCTCTTAGCGGAGCAGACGCGTTTGCTCATGCCCTTGCGCGCGTCGGCGATCTTGATGGTGACGGCCTCCCGGAATTGGCTGTTGGAGCTAACCGTAACGATGAAAACGACCAACGGACTGGGGCAGTTTGGATTCTGTTTCTCGACCAAAAGGGGCACGTTCGGCGACATCAAAAGATTAGCTCTAACCATGGCAATCTCGGCATCCAACTTCAGACTGGAGATGCCTTTGGAGAAGCCCTTGTTGCCTTAGACGACCTTGACGGTGATGGCCTCCCCGAGCTCGCTGTAGGTGCACGAGGCGATTCACGTGTGGGCATGAAAACTGGGGCTGTATGGATCCTGTTCTTGCAAGAAGACGGTACCGTGCGCCGCACGAGACGTCTTGGCCCTGGCGATGGTCGCTTTCCTCATGCTGTTTCAGAGGGTGACGGCTTCGGTGGCTCACTAGCACGAATCAGCGACCTTGACGGCGACGGTCGCGCAGAAATAGCCATCGCTGCCTCTTCCACAGATGTAGACGGGAGGGACCGGGGTAGGGTTTGGATCCTTTCTCTCGGCCCCAATGGGTATGCGCATACAGTACAACGTATCGAGCCCAACCACTCGTCGCTTCCGTTTCGGTTGCCCCCTGGTGCACGCCTCGGCTTCTCCCTCTCAACACTCGGCGATCTTGATGCTGATGGTCATCCCGAACTAGCAATTGGCTTGCGCCAAGTCACCCCTGATGTTGATCATGGTGGCCTCTGGCTAGTCGAAGTAGACAGTGAAGAAGACTTCGCACATGTGCATATCATCAGTGCCCTAACTGGACGCTTTGCACGCGTCATAAAACCAGGTGACCAATTTGGCCAATTAATTACCCAGTTTGGCGACCTCGATGGCGACGGCATACCTGAACTTGCTGTCGGAGCTGGAAGTATGCTCGACGTAGACCAGCGCGACAGCATCTGGATTCTATTCATGCGTGCTGATGGAACGGTGAAATATCACCAACGGATTGAGGCAGCCGAACTGCGATTGACAGACACGAATCAAGCACGCCTAGAATCCTTACGACAGCTCATTCCCCTCGGTGATGTTGATGGCGATGGTTTACCTGATCTTGGCGTGCACAGCCAAGGTGGGCAAACCGGATTTTGGGATAGCCGAATTTGGCTCTTACTCATGCAGGCAGATGGTACCGCCCGAGAAATCAGCGAGGTCTTTTCGCACATTAACGATCAGGAAGTACGACATCATCTTACAGGTGGCAACCTAGATGGCGATGTGCGCCACGTAATCACCCCCGGCGATATAAATGGCGATGGGATTCGTGACCTCATCATTAGCAAACCTGATGAGACGGAAAAAGGCGCACTCTACATCCTCTACCTTGCACGCGACGCCTCTATTCATGGATGGCTCCGCCTTATGCTCGAAGATACAGATATGGGCGAAAGGGCATCCTCGCACACGCACTTCGGCCAAGTGTTGGCTGCTGCAGGTGACCTTGATGGAAATTCGACTCCCGATCTTGTTGTAGGTACCGTCAAACATGAGCCAGATTCCGGAGCTCACCTCCAACTCTCGACCCTTTTCATGCAAGCTGATGGCTCCATCGAACGTACAGCGCCCCTTATTCTGGAACCGCCCTTCGATTCACTTCATCCGTGGGCGTCACACATTAACTTCAGCACACTCGGCGACCTCAACAGGACGGGTACCACCGACCTTGGCCTAAGCCTGATGCGCACGGGAGCCACTGGCCAAGCAACAAGCTTACTAGGCATCCTCTCTCTGGCTGCAGACGGGACCCTGAAGCAGCAAAAAATCATCGACATATCGAACGGACGTATTCCCCTGCCAGAAGGCTATGAGAACCGAGTCGGGATGCAACTGGCCCTGTTTCGCCACACGAACGAGGCATTCCAACTTGCCATAAGCATCCCTTTTGATGACAGCGCTGGAAACGATAGTGGCGCGCTGTATATCGCATCGCTTGCCCCGTGGTTTGTGGCATGGCGTACACAACTACTCCTTGGCGCGGGGTTGTTGCTCTTGTTTGGTTTAAGCCTGGCTGGCACTATCCGTCTCTACGGGAAACGGCTTCGGAAAAAAAACCAAAAGCTAGAAGCACTGATCGCTGATCGCACGGCTGAGGTAGCTCAACAGGCCGAAGCGCTAAAACATGCGAACGAGATGAAGTCGCGCTTCCTTGCCAACATCTCGCATGAATTCCGCACGCCGCTCACCCTTACCTTCGGCCCCATCGAAGACGTACTTGCTGGCCGATTTTCGTCAATCGAAGAATTAAGCCCTCATTTCAAACGTGCTCGCCGCAATGGGCAACGTCTGCTACACCTCATTAACCAACTGCTCGACCTCTCCAAGCTCGATGCCCATGCAACTACCCTCAACGTTCATCATCATGACCTAACAAACTTCGTCAACCAGATGGTCGCGCTGTTTGAATCGATGGCCGAGTCGCGTGGTATTGCACTCCTTGTAGATGCCCCTTCATCCTTACCACATACTTTTGACCATGACAAGCTCGAGAAGGTGGTCATCAATTTACTTTCGAATGCCTTCAAGTTCACACCTGATGGCGGCACCATTAAAGTAACCTTGCACTGTAACGAAGCACGTCATGCAGTATTAGAAATTTCCGATACAGGCAAAGGCATCCCAGTAGATCAGCTTCCCCACATCTTCGACCGCTTCTACCAAGTAGATGGGACAGCAACAAGGCCTCATCAAGGTACGGGGATTGGTCTCGCACTGGTACGTGCGCTCGTCGAATTACACGAAGGCACAATCGATGTAGAGAGTACAGAAGGCAGAGGAACCAGATTCACCATCCATCTACCGTTTCTACCAATAGAAAACATTGCGGAAAGCGGTGATGGCCGCTCTACTTATGATTCAACCGTTTACATTGACGAGCATACCGCTCTAGCAGAACCTCTCTTCAACTCCCCCTCCTTTCACACTTCTCCTACCGCAAGCAACCTATCGGAAGATGCGGAGAGTATTCTCATCATTGAAGATAACCCAGACATGCGGGCCTACATTGCAGCCCACTTAAAGGACCAGTTTCATCTGATTGAAGCCGACAATGGACGCATAGGCATAACAATGGCACAAGACATGGTTCCTGACCTTGTACTTACAGACCTGATGATGCCCGAGCTTGATGGCATCAGCGTACTCCAAGCCCTTCGCGAAGATGCTCGGACTAGCCACATCCCGGTAGTGCTCCTCACAGCTAAAGCAGACATAGAAAGCCGCTTAATGGGCCTGCGACTCGGTGGAGATGCCTATCTCTCCAAGCCTTTTAATGCCGACGAACTGCGTGTGCAAATTAAACGCCTAATCGCACGACGCAAAGAGTTGCAAGCCTATTACCACCAACATACGTCAGCTATTTCACAACCCACAACAGCACTCCCAAGAACGGACATCAATCTCTCCCCAAGCGAGACGGCATTTCTTGATCAGATTCGTAGTACAATCGACGCTGAACTCCACCGTTCATCCTTCGGCGTTGATGAGCTTGCCCAAGCCATGCACATGAGCCGCCGTCAACTACTGCGCAAACTCCGCTCACTTACTGGAGAAACGCCTTCCACCTTAATTCGACGAGTCCGACTTGAACATGCTTATTCGGCGCTTAGTTCGAACGCTGGCACCGTTAAGAAAATTGCATTTAACTCCGGCTTCAAAAGCCTACCTTATTTTTCCAAAGTATTCCGTGAAGCCTACGGCATTTCACCTTCAGAGGTAGATGACCAAGCTGCTCTATAAGAAGCTTTTCTTGTATAGGACGAACTACTTCAATAGCGTCAGTGATTTAGTGGCGACGTATTGTGGCGTTTCCAATTGATAGAGATATATACCTGAACTAAGTCCACTTGCATCGAATGTGACCTGATACCGTCCAGCCGCTTGAACGCCTTCTGCAAGAACGGCGACCTGACGGCCTAGTGCGTCATAAAGAACTAGTCGTACCTCATCTTGATTTGCTAAGGCATAGCTGATTGTGGTGCTTGGGTTGAATGGGTTTGGGTAGGCTGCACCTAAGGAAAACAACTGTGGCAACTCCTCTTCCGTTGACGTAGTAACAATAGGTGTGATATGCAAAACGAAAGGAGTGTTCTTTTTTTGAGCCGCTATGGACACCGGTCCTGTATTGATGTGCGTTAGTTGAGCCGTTTTGCCTAGTGGGGCAGTATAATGAAACCCGTAGCTTTTTGCTTCCCGTAAGTTTATTCGTGTCCGCGTGGCTACATCTTCAAGTTCAATAGTCCAAGTTTGCGGAATTTGGTCAAGCGTCGGCCACGTGAACGTTAACACTCCATCATAGCCACGACCATCAATCTGTATCGGAATGGCGAGAGGCTGGTTCAGGGTCAATGGGTAGCTGGCCAAGGCGCGGGCAACCGTGATACCTTCACGTTCACCAAGCAGAGATGCTACGGCAAAGACATTACTGAGAGGTTGTATTTTTGAGGTCTCGTAGGCATCCCACCCGAAAGTACCTTCTGGGTGAAAGAGCACAGAGGCTGCCTTATCGTACACCGTCTCCCCGCCTTGACTTGTTCCTTGCAGATGGAGGTCTAACTGTGCCCACTGGCTGCTTTTCTGCTTTCCAATTAAGGAAGCTCCGTTTGTACGCCCAGCAGCCTTATATGTAAGCGTTGTAGCTCCTTGTCCTAAGGTGCTGCGCTGCACGAAGAAGCCTTGCCCCATCGCTATCTGATCGTTTGCACTTCCACGGACAATGAGTTGGAAGCTCCCGGTGCCGCCGTCTGCTGTTGGATCCCAAACCTGAACGGTAGCTTGGTGCTCAGCCTTAGGCAAATCCAAACCATTTGACAGGTCAAAGCTGGTGTAGTACGGATTACCAGCAAGATAGTATTCCTCATCTATGTCAAGGCCCGTACGTTCAAAATCAGATGTGGTCTCGCTACACCCACTGAAACCTATGCCAAATCCTGTCTCAATCGTTAGCGCTGAATCATCGTATAGATATGCAATGAACCCTTGCCCTTGCAGCAAACTTGTCCCCGTGGAGACGTTGAGCCAACGTGCATCATCTGCACCAGCAGACTCATCGTAAAGGCGCACTTCGTCGTCACCAGTAATACTGGCGCTGAACGATAGATCGCTGCGTGTACGGTTGGCACATGGAGACGCTAGCATACGCCACCCCACATCGTTGCCCATGCCAGCGGTTCCACTCACATAGACTGTGGGCACAGCGGTTGGCAGGTACTGGTACACATCATACGCGTTGCCACCTACATCCTCGTTCCGCCTCCCACTCTGCCAAACTAGTCCAAGGTTGAGCCCAGCGTTTGGCTGAGAGAGTGCCACGTGTTGTTGGAATCCATCAATGGTGCTAGCAGCTTGTGTTTCTCCACCAAAGCGTTGACCCGTAACATCATAGATCTGATAGTATACACCTGCGAAACTACCGTCTTGTGCGTAGCTATCCCACGCAATGGTGAGTTTTGCACCGGCATCCCCAGTAGCTGTCGCCATCGTAGGGCGTGGTCGCCGCTGTCCGTTGGTGGTTGTCGTATTTACTACAAAAGCATCCGCAAGGGCCGTTCCATCGGAAGCGAAGCGACGGGCATAAGCGTCGGAGGCAGCAAGTGACGTGCCATTGGTCCATGTGACGGTGAACGCCCCTGTAGTACCATCGATCGCTACGCCAGGCTCGGTTTGGCCACCTGCGGTAGAGTTCGGTACGGTGATCGTGCTGCCGTCGGCAGATCCGTTGGTATCGTAGCGCTGGGCGAAGACACCATCGGAACCGTCGCCATCTTTACCTTGCCATGCAACGACGAAGCGATTGTCGCT
>CAYYHN010000290.1:0-6102 GCA_964471245.1 uncultured Rhodothermaceae bacterium
CTTAGACAAGGAGGGGCTGGGGGTGGTTGGATTATGCTACACTCCTCCCTCGCTTTCCCACGCTGCATGCTAGCTAAACTGCTACCTGCCAACCCGTTTCCTCTCCTCCAGACCGTATCGTCCCATGAAACGTCTCTTCTTGTTCCTTCTCGCCGTACTGGTGGCGAGTGCCCAGTTCACGGCTGCCCAGACGCGCCCCGTATCCATTGCCGAAGCGCCCGGTAGCGGGGCGTGGGCCAACTACGACTTCGTGCCGGGCCATCGCGTTTTGGCCTACCACGACTTCGACCGTACCTACATCGGCAATTTCCCGGATCGCATCACGTACCTCGCGGGAAACATGGAAGTCGTAGCGTTGCCTGATGGCAACCAAGTGCTCCGGACGCAAAACGAAGGGCGGTTTGTGGTGCCGCTGCCCGAAGCTTTGCCCGAGAAGTTTACCGTCGAGTTTCGGGTGATGGCGACCGACAAGCGCTCGTCGGTGATGATGTATGCGCCGAGCAACCCGACGATGAAGCATGCGAAGAAGCCCAAAGACAGCATGGTGGCCTTGGTGAGCCCGGCTGCTGCGGGGTTGACCGTTGGCAAATACAACGAAGGGCCGAAGGCGACGCAGGAGATTGGTGGCAAGGCCTACATCAAGCGCTGGGCAGCCATCCGCATCGCCGTCGATGGTGACTACTGGAAGATGTATGTCGACGAAAAGCGTGTCGCCAATGTACCGCAGGCGACTTTCCCGCGTGACTCAGAACTCGGCTTCTTTTTGAGCATGTATCCGTATGATGGCGATGACCTCTACATCGACGACATCCGCATTGCTGAAGGCGGCCGCTCGATGCTCTACGACGAACTGCAAGCCAACGGCATGGTCATTACCTATGGCATCTTGTTCGACACTGGCAGCCACACCCTCCGCCCCGAATCGACGCCGACGCTAATGGACATCGCCCGCCTGCTCACGCAGCACGGCGATCTGAGCCTCCGCATCGAAGGGCACACCGACAACACGGGCGATGACGCCATCAACCAGCCGCTTTCGCAACGCCGTGCCGAGGCCGTGGTCGCATGGCTTGTCGACGAGGCGCGCGTCGATGCGAATCGGCTTGAAGCGGCTGGCTACGGTTCGACGCGTCCGGCGGAAGCCAACGACAGCCCCGAAGGGCGGCAGGCAAATCGCCGTGTGGAATTGCATCGGTTGTGAGCAGCAGGGGGCATGGAGTGGATTGACGATGGGGTTGGGCCCGGTGTAACGTCCGAACGGAGACCCCATAGCCAACAGCCAATGGTTAATGACCGCAGCGCTCAGCAACAGTGTGCTCGAATACTGGTGCTGAGCGCTGCTACAAAAACGTGTGTAACGTTTGCTTGTATGGCAGCACAAAAAAACGCCATGTCGACAATATTTGTTGGAACAAACGTTTTTGTGTAGGGTTTGTGTGGCATCATTAGGAAAAAACGCGGGATCGACCGCGCAACCATACACCACCACCGATTCTCAACGTCAATCGAACACGAACCATGAAACGTGCAACCTCTCTGCTGACGCTGCTGGCCCTGCTTTTCGTGACTACAGGCTTCACCAACGGTGACGACCCAATCAAGAAAGCCGATGCGCCGACGGCCACCTACACCATCGACAAAATCCACTCGACCGTCCAGTTTAAAGTCCGCCACCTCGGTATCTCTACCGTGACAGGTAGCTTTGGTGAGTACGACGCCACCGTGATGATGGAAGGTGAAGACCTCTCCACGCTGAGCGCCACTGCCACCTTCAATGTTGCTAGCATCGACACCGGCGTCGAGCGCCGCGACGGCCACTTGAAGTCGGACGACTTTTTCAGTGCCGAGACCTACCCGGAAATGACCTTCGAAAGCACCGGTGTGCGCAACATCGATGGCAACGACTTTGAACTCGTCGGCAACTTGACGATCCGCGACGTCACAAAAGAAGTCGTCTTGGAAGGCGAACTCCTCGGCGTGACGCCTGGCATGCAAGGTGAAACCCGTGCGGGTATCGAAGCGGAAGCCAAGATCAACCGCAAAGAATTTGGCCTGACATGGGACCGCATAACCGAAGCCGGTAGCATTGTCGTCTCCGAAGACGTGCGCATCATCCTTGAACTGCAACTCGTGCAACAGTAAAACGTGCGCTGGGATTGTTAGCTCTTGGCTGTTGGCCCTTGGCTCTCGGTGTGAACGTCCATTCAAAGACAATCTGCCGCGCCAATTCCAGCATCCTTTGCTGCAAACCAGTATGGGGTAAAAGCGGATGTATAGGTATTAGGCTGGGAAGCACGTACAAGGCACGTCTCCTAACCTCCCATATCCCCAACCTCCCACACACCAAAGCCGCCTACAAATTCGCATTGAATCCGCTAAAAAGAGCCCGTAAGCTCTAGCGAAATGCGTATGCTACGCAGCGCAGCCGAGCCCGTAAGCTTGACTGCGCTGTTTTCGTTTGTCCCGCCTTGTGCTACGTTTTTCCATGGCTGTTACTTTCGGTGTCATCGTTTTTCCCGGCTCGAACTGCGACCACGACGCTTATCACGTCGCCAAACACGTCTCGGGCCAAGATGCCCGCTTCATCTGGCACAAGGAAGGCAGCCTCGGCCATGTTGATGTCGTCATTGTGCCGGGCGGCTTCTCCTATGGCGACTACCTGCGTTCGGGGGCCATCGCCCGCTTCTCGCCGATCATGTCCGATGTCGTGCGGCACGCCAAAGCTGGGGGCCTCGTGATCGGCATTTGCAATGGCTTCCAAGTGCTGTGCGAGACGCATCTGCTGCCCGGCGCGCTCATGCGGAATGCCTCACTCCGCTTCGTTTGTAAAGACGTATTGCTGCGCACCGAGACCACCAATACACCCTTCACCGGGGCGCTGCGCAAAGGTGATGTGATCCGCGTACCCGTGGCGCATGGCGATGGCAACTACTTCGCCAGCAACGAGGTGCTCGGCGAACTTGAAGCCAACGACCAGATCGTCTTCCGCTACGTCGACGCCAATGGCAATGCCACCGAAGAGGCCAATCCAAACGGCTCGCTTCACAACATCGCTGGGATCGTCAACCGCGACCGCAACGTGCTCGGCATGATGCCGCACCCCGAGCGCTGCGCCGAAGGCATCCTCGGCAACACCGACGGCAAACGCATCTTCCAGTCGATCGTTGAGCACGCCGAGGCGTTTCTAGCCTAGCCATCGCCTCTAAGCTTCTTGTCGTCAGGTGAACCTTGCGTGCTACTGGTCGTAGACGGGGCGGTCCGCGCCGTCTCAGCATCGTGAGCGGCTTGTTTCTGCCATGCTTGCGCTTGTACCCATGTTCTCCTTCGACTTCTCCGGAGCCCCGATTTCACTCTACCTGTTGATCGTCAATGTTATGGTCAGCGGGTACGCACTTTTGGCTGATGCCAGTCTTGTCGACAAGCTCTCGCTGCGCGTAGATCGCATATTCGGGCAGAAGGAGTGGTATCGGATCGTGACGGCTGGGTTTGTGCATGTCGGGTTGGCGCACTTGCTGTTCAACATCATCACGCTCTACTTCTTCGGCCCCTTTCTGGAGCAACTGATCGGCTCGTGGCGCTTTGGTGTGCTATACTTCGGTGCGATGCTGACGGCGCACATCTTGGCACTGGTGTGGAACCGGAAGAATCCACGCTATGCAGCAGTGGGGGCGTCGGGGGCCGTGAGCGGAATCGTGTTTGCCTACTGCATCTTCTTTCCCTTCCAGATGCTCTACATTTTTTTCGCGATTCCAATGCCTGCCATTTTGTTTGCCGTGCTGTATGTCGGCGGGTCAATTTATGCGATGAAGCAGGCGCAAGCACAAGGTGTTCGCGGGGGGATTGCACACGAGGCGCATCTCGGCGGAGCCCTTGGCGGGATCCTACTCACCTTTGCACTGGTGCCGCGTGCGCTGGGGTTATTTCTGAGCCATTTCGGCTTTTGAATTCCTTGTTTTCCGTTATTGGTAAATGGTATTCTAAGCGTTTCTTAACGTAATTGAAACACTTAGAATACCTGGTGCCGTTATTGAGATTTGGTAATCCGGCATTGGATTTGTATTATGCTTGCATACCTCATGCAACCTAGACGTGCTCCGCGTTTTTGAGCATCCCAGTCGTGTATGACCTATGGGCAACAAAAGCTCGGCCCCTTCGGCGCCGGGCTTTTCGTTCCGAGGCCTTTCTGAAGCCCCCAATTATGCACATCGGGGCGTGGAAATCGTGTTAATAAATTATGATCGGTTTTTCTTCACTCTGCCTTGACACAGGGGTGCTCTGCGTATACATTGGAACCAGTGCCTGACGGCACCACGTTCCTTGACGCGACTGAGATCTCTAGGCAGCATGAGGTCGGCCTGCAAATGCCTTCGGGCAAACTACAGGGCGATCCAGCGGGGAAATCGGCCAGCTATAGCGGCGAAGCTTGCTTCGATGCGACAACAACAACGGCCGGACACACCGGGACGTGCAGCGATCAAAGAAAGAATAGGCGGCTTGCTGTTTATTCGGAGGGTTGGTCGATGCATAAACCGTGTGGTGCTGTGCAGCGAGACCCTTCTAAAGCTTGCGTTTCGTCCTTCGGGAAGAAGTGCAAGCCGATGAAACGAACGCCGTACAGCGGTTTCCACCCGACTTAGCTATCACTTGGCTGCGTGCGTCTTGACGCATACGGCAAAGCGACAGCCGAGAGCACCGCCCGATTAAACAAGTAGTGTGACATTTAGCTTGCTGAGTGTAGCTGCTCGAAGAATTGTGCAATGCGCCATACACATCGGCTTCACTTTTGCGGACCGCCTGTTTCGGCAGGTAAAACGCGAGGGAACCATGCTAGTGTGCATGTGCCGGACGCCGGATCAGCCAAACCCTGCAATGCAGTTTCCTCCGGGATACTGACAGGGTAAGCATCCTGTTATGCAGACCGAAAACGCTAGGATTGTCACCACGAAGCCTTGGCTTCAAGGCGACGACCCTACACGCTTCCTTGCAACCATCTGAACCGTGTGCCCATGCGGAACGGAACACAGTGCGGACAAGCAGACCTTCGGGTATGCGGACCGACGCCGTGGGTTGCCAACCATCGACGCCCGCGTAAAAACCGGACGCCGACACACGAGAGACCTCGACGCTCCTCCCGGTCTGTGCCTGACCGCTTTGGCGAGAGACACCCCGGAAGGAGCGCGCGCTGAGGGGCGGTTATCGAAAAGCTACTTGCAGAAGCAGGTGGCTTTTTTGTTTTGGGGCTACTCTTGATGAAGCACTAGGCCATTCGTTCGCTATTCTGCGCCATTGGGCATCCAGCTTCTGCGTCTTGTTTGCCAAACGTTATCTTAGCAAGATCTCATCATGCAAGATGCGTGTGCCATGCGTTGTTTCAGTTTCCTCCTTGTTCTCGTTTGGGTTGGCTTCTCTCAGGTAAGCTATGCCCAGTCCGATGACGACGGTTGCCCGACTGGTGAAGCCGAAGCCATGCTCGACGTGGGGAATGTGCGTGCACGTATCTTTAACAACGGCGGTCTCTTTTGGCGTGGTAGTCCGCACGTCTACGAGGTGCCAAAGGACAGTGGCATCAGTAGCATATTCGTTACAAGCTTATGGGTTGGCGGATTGGTTGGTGGCGAACTCCGCACAGCTGCTACCCGATACGGGCCGTATGAGTTTTGGCCCGGCCCGCTTGGTGTGCAAGCCGATCCTGATGCCAATTGTGGCGCAGCATACGATCGCCTCTATAGTATTCGGCGCGATGATATTGTAGGCTACGAACGAAATGGGAACCTGACGGATGACTTGCGCGATTGGCCCGTGCACCTCGGGGCACCGGTCCTAGATGGCGATGGCGTGCCGGATAACTACAACCTTGCAGGCGGCGACCGCCCCGAACTGCTCGGCGACCAGACCGAGTGGTGGGTGATGAACGATGCAGGCGGTGTCCACGAGGAAACAGATTCACCCCCAATTGGCCTCGAGGCCTGCGTCACGGCCTTCGCCTTCGACGTACCCGGCACAGTAGGCACCTCGACGTTTTATCGCTATCGGTTTACCTACCACGGCGATGCTTCCCTAGACTCAATACCATTCAAATAAGCAAAATGAGGTGGTCCGTTT
>CAYYHN010000291.1:0-6091 GCA_964471245.1 uncultured Rhodothermaceae bacterium
GGGAGGGCTCCCCTTCACCTAGACGCTGTGGCGTCTGGAACTGCCCCGTCGTGGTTGCGGGTATTTAAGGTTCAGTTCGTTGCGTACGCCTCGTTGACGTACTTCATCGCTGCGTTGTGAGCACCCAGCGTTGGGGCCGTGCTCGGCGCGCTGTTCGTCTTGGGTACGCGGGTGGTGCGGCGACCGCCTTTGCTATTTGCCTTCAGCGCAGCGAGGGCAGCCTTCGTGCCTTCGTAGTCACCTTTGGCGGCGTTCAAGTAGAACGGTTTCAGCTTGGGATCAAGCGTGCTGTCGTCGCCGAAGTAGCTGTTGACAAGTGCTTCGGCACGTGTCTCGGCATCGTCTTTGTCGCGCTTGGCAAGGCGAGCCTCAACGGCGGCGTTGATTCTTGCGTCGAGGTCGTCCTCGGAAGCAGGCTCCGGTTCGGGCTCCGACGTGTTCGCAGCATCAAGCGCAGCCTTGGCGTTCACCATCGCCGCGTTGATCTCCTCGTCTGTTGCGTTCTCGTCGAGACCGAACAGGGCAATTAGTTCTTCGCGTTCCATGAAATTGGTCTTGGGTTGGGGCGGGTCGTCGTTGGCGGGCGGCTGCCCCGCTACGTCTTCGCCGGTAGGCTGGCTGTTGCCAATGTGTTGTATTTCCCCTTCATCCATGTAAGGGAGGTTCGTGATTGCCACGCTGTGGAGCCGGGCACCCATCGACTCCCCGTCTTTGCCGTCGTAGTCGAGGAAATAAACTGGACTGAGGTAGCGGTATTCGCGCCCGTCGATGTAAGGCTTGCCGTAACTGGTCCACTCAGGCTTACGACAATAGAGTCCGTCGTCACGTGCTTCGACAGCGTTGGACCAACCAGCAGCGCGGGTATCACCCCAGAAGAAGGAGGCGTGGTCTTTGTCGAAAAGTAGGTCGGTGTCGAGGCGGTCGAAGTTGGCTGCCATTTGCTGAATGTGCTCGGCAGTGATTTCGTGGGCACCGTTGTGGTGGTTGGGGAAATCTCCGATGGGGATAATGCGAATGAAGTCGCCATCACCGGCGGCATCGAGCTCCCGGAGCGCCGCGAGGCAGGCGGCGAGGGCGGTCATTGGGCGCATGGCGTGGCGTCTCGGATCGGTTAGCAAAAAAGCGGCTGAGTAAGCCCATCGGGAGCGTCGGTTGGTGCTCGTTTGGATGGTTCTAGGATACCGCAGATCAGGAGACGTGCCAAGCAGATTAGTTCTACAAACGGCCTTTGTAGAATTGTTTTGGCCGTTTTGCGCGCACATACGCGCTAGTTTAGCGCTGCGAAAAATCCGCAGTCAAGGCCCCACGATGTTAAAGCTTAAAAATTCTCTAGCAAGTTGGCCCAAGCCCGATTTTAGTCCGGCAGGCTACCGCAAAGCGCGCAAGCAGGCCGAGAACGGCGATTGGCGCAAGCTGATTCGTATGATGCTCATTGCATCCGAGGACTCGCACGTGAGCGGGTGCTTGATGGCGCGGCGAGCAGGCTTCACGCGGCGTTGGACACTCGAATCCCCAGAGGATTATGAGATCCCGGAAGACCGGCTGAAGTGGATGACGGCCACGCTGAAGCGCCTCAACATGCGGCGGCTTCTGCGCGACCTGCATCGGGGCAAACTCTACCGTTACAGCGTGATTGACCTGCCCGAGCGCACGGAGTGGACATTGGATGATGGTCGCATCTATCCGGTCACGTACATCTACCACGATCAGCGCCACTTTCGCTACGACAAGGAAGGCAATCTGCGCGTCGAGATCGGCGGACGACTTGAAGCGCTCGGCGAGGACACCATCGTCGTGGAGCACACTGAGCCGGTGATGCTGCCCGTGCTGAGAGATTTCACGCTCAAAAATTTCGGCTTGGAAGCGTGGGCGAGTCTCATCGAGGATGCGGGTTCACCCTTCCTTGTCGGCTACTACCCGGCAAATGCGGACGCTGAGGTCATCAAGAAGCTCGAAGAGGCGCTCGCACAGATGCAGGCGAGCAGCCGCGTTGCGATGGAGAAAGGCAACGAGTTCGATGTCAAGGACTCGAATCGCTACTCTGCCGACCAGCGCTCGTTCGTGGAAGCCGCCGACAAGGGCATTTCGATTACGCTGCTCGGCCATGCAAACGCGGTCCAACAGACGGCAAGCCAGATTGGCGAGAACAGCAGCGCCTTCAAGGTCAAGCGTGAGATCGCCCTCGATGACGCTGCCGACCTTGAACAGGCAATGCAGGCGATCATCGACCTCATTTGGTCGCCGAACTTCGATGGGCCAAGCCCGCGCTTTAACCTCGACATGACCCCGCCGGTCGATGTGGAGCAGCACCTGAAGAAGATCGCAACGCTTTGGACCATCGGGGCACCTATTCGGAGCAAGCATCTTCGCGAGATCGGACTCGACGTGGAGGACGACGAAGGCCCCTTCCAGCGGAAGACCGACCTAAGCTTCATGGAGACGGACTAGCACTATGGAAGCACCACGCGGATACGACAACGCCACGCGGGCCGAGTGCGAGCGCATGTTTGTGTTCGAGCACAAGAGTGCGCGCCAGATCGCAGCCATCTACAACAACCGCCCGACCTCCGAGACGGTGCGCGTGTGGGCGGATACGCTCGACGCCGATAAGCGGACATGGTACGACAAGCGCCGCGACTTCCTCGACGCCGTTGTGGCCGAGCTAGACCCGGACGCACTGCATGAGCACATGCTGATCATCGCGAAGCAGAAGGTCTTGCAGTTCGCGGCCACCGATCCCGATGCCGCCTTCGAAGCCCTCAACACCATCAACAAAGCGCGGGAGAAACACTTCGACGAGCGGCACCTCGTGGAACTCACGCTCCGCGCCACGAACCGCCTGATCGACCACCTACGCGCTGAGGCTCCGAGCCTCTTAACCGACAAGCTTCTCGGGCAAATTCGAGCCTTTGTGGACGACGAGTGCCGCGAAGTCGGGCTTGATCCACGACACAAAGGCTAAATCACCCCCTAATTCTCTTCTCGATTCATCTGAATCGCGGCAAACCCCAAATCGGTATCAGCAATGCCCAAAACGTCTGCGCGTGATCTGAGGCTTCTGAGGGCGTCGATTTACGACAAGCTCGACGAGGTGCTTGCCGAGAGCAAGCCCCAGAAGCTGACGCCTGCGGCCAAGCGTGCACGGCGGGCGAAAGCAGATGCATCCGACTTGGACTTCTGCAAGGTGTATTACCCGCATCTCTTCGATAAGCCGTGGGCAGCGGTACACGAACACATTGCCAGCCTGAAGCGTGGCAACTATAGCGTGTCAGGCTTCCGCCGTTGTGGCAAATCCGCGTTCACCATCGTGGGCAAACTGATCAAGCGTATCGCGAAAGGTGGTCAGGGCATGTGCGGGATCGGCAACCGGACTCAGACGCCTGCGCGTGAGCGTACCGCCTCAGTGGCGCGGCTCATCACGAAGAACGCGGCGCTGTGCTACGACTACGGCATCAGTCTGGTGCAGGACGAAAAAGGATGGTACATCTTTAACTCGGAAGGCGGCGACACCCATCTTGTTGCGGGCTCAGTAAACATGGGTCTTCGCAACTTCATTGATGACAATTTCGACCGCTTTGCATTTCTGCTACTCGATGACCTCTACGACCGTCACAGCGTCAAGAGCGAAGCCGATAATAAGCGTGTCTTCAACTGGATCGAAGCCGAAGCGTGGGGGCAGATGGAAACCGATGGGTTGTGCATCACGCTCGGCAATATGATCACCGACGATTGTCCGGGAGCCAAGCTTCGCCGTGCCTATCCCGAGCAGCACTACAGCTTCCCGATTCTCGACGACGACAACAACCCCAATTGGCCGGAGGTCTATCCGTTCGAGCGGTGCCTTGCCATGCAGGCGGGTACCGATGGAGAGAGCCCCATTCCCTTCGATGTGTGGGAAGCCGAATACATGGACCGGCCCGCGCCGTTTGGCGAAGTGTTCCAGCCGGAGTGGATCGAATTTGTACCCGTTGCGACGAATGAGGTGCAGGCCGCAATCACCGTTATCGACCCGTCGTTTGGGCAGAGTCCTGCGGCATGCGACAAGGCTGCCATCACGCTTGGCCTACTCGCGAACGGGCATGTGGTCGTGCTGCGCGTGTACGTTGCGAAGGAGCCATATAGCAAGCTCTTTGCGCACCTGTACGACGTGCAGCAGCATACGCCCAAGTTCAAGGCGAACCTGTGGGAGAACGATTTTGCACAGTGGAGCCACGCCGAACCGTACCACCGCATATGGGAAACGGAGACCGGCAAGGTGTTGCGGATCATTCGGTTCAACGCCAAAGACCTGTTCACCGAGTTTCGCAACTCGGACAAGGAAAGCCGCATCATCGGCCTTGTGCATCCGCATCAGATGGGGCAGTTCGTGTATGCCGACTACTTGGAGCAAAACCCGCACTTCAAGCGCTACAAGCGGCAACTGCTGTCGTTTGGCGAGCACGGTAAGGCCAAACTCGACGGGCCGGACGCCGCCGCTTCAGCATACATCTTGATCCGGCAGTATGCCCGCGAAGGCAAGATCCGCACAGGTGGCACGCGTCGCTTTAAGCCGAGCAACATGTTTAGAGGACGAAGAGGGTTTCTGTCATGAGCAATGGACTGCATCGCCTTGCGGACCTGCTTGGGTCGCAGCAACTCCTCAATAAGCTCGGCCTAGCTGGTACGCGTCGCATCAAGAAGCGGACGCGCAAAGGCATTGGGGCGGACGGGCAGCGCTTCGACGACTACAGCAAAGGTCATGCACGTAAGCGCAAGCGCGAGCGGCTGCCAACCGATGTGGTCAACCTGCATTTCTTGCAGTACGGCGGCATGCTGGCCCAGATGGACCACGAAGTCAACCGGACGCTTTCGCAAGTTGAACTGCTGTTCCGGGGTGAACGGGCCAACCGCCTTGCTGGCTACCACAATGAGCAAGGGGCGGGCACATCTCAAGTCAAGCGTGTCTTCATGCGCCTCAACGACGAAGATGAAGCCGCAATGGGAGGGCTTGTGGAGCAAGAAATCGCCGACCTCATCAAACTTCAACGACTTGGACCATGAGCACACCACTCGATATGGCATCTGCCGAACTCAGGTATTCACAAGCTGATGCCTATTTCTTGGCCGCATTCCAAGAGATCGTCATGAAAGAGGGCGGCTATGTGGACGACCCGTTTGATTCGGGCGGCAAGACGCGCTACGGTATCACCGAGCGCGTGGCTCGTGCACATGGCTACAAGGGTGCGATGCGCAAGCTGTCCCTACAAACCGCCGAGCGCATCTACAAAGCGGCCTACTGGCACCCACTCGAACTCGGCGAGATTAGCCTGATCGACGCCAACGTTGCGTTCAAGCTGTTCGACATCGCGGTCAATATGGGTACGCACCGCGCCGGGGTCTTCCTTCAGCGCTGCCTCAACGTATTCAACGACCGCGAGCGGCATTACAAGGACATTGCCGAAGACGGCGCAGTCGGGCCGAAGACCATCGCGGCGCTGTATGCCTACTTCGGGGTTCGGCCAAAAGACGGCGCTGAAGTGCTGGTTCGCTCGCTGAACTGCTTGCAAGGCGCGTTCTATATCGACCTTGCTGAACGCCGCCAAAAAGACGAGCGCTTCGTCTTTGGGTGGATGAAAAACCGTGTACATGCCCTATGAGCCTGCTTACCCTCGAATACGTCAAGGGCGAATTTCCCACGTGGGAGAACTGGTGCCCTCCAAAGAAGACGCGTCTAACCACAGTGGATGTGCTCCAAAAGTGCATCACTAATGCCGAGGTGTCCTTCTTGGAATACGTGCCCTCGGTTACTGCGGAGAACATCACCGATCCGCTGAAGCTGCACCTCATGGCTTTCATCCGGTATGCGTGCTTTTCGTGGCGGCACGACACCACCAAGTTCGAGAGCAAGCCGCTGATCGTGCGGGAGTACGAGGACAGCCGTAAGTAATTCATGCGCTACCAGAAGGGCGAACTCGTCGCGCCGGGCACGGAGGCCACGGCAGGACCGATGCGCGTGGTGAACACCAAGAGCCGCCGCTTCGGTAGCGGTTGGTTTGTATAGGAGGCTGCCATGATCTCACCTCGTAGCGCCGTCATCGCGCACATCAAAGCC
>CAYYHN010000292.1:0-6090 GCA_964471245.1 uncultured Rhodothermaceae bacterium
CTTCGCACACGCGCCTTGGAGATTGCTGCCCTCTTTGTGCGCTCGGATGTCGTCGAGCAAAACTTGGGTGCAGGGATTGACCCCGTCCTGAATGGTGGCAACGGGGTCTACCTTGGTTTGGGCAGCACGCGCCGGATAGGTCACTACAACAACACGTTCCGCGCCGTCGCCTCCCTACCTGCTGGCGACGAGACACAGGCCAACAGCGCTGGGGTACTGCTCCATAATCAGGTTGGGTGGACGCCATACCACTCGTACAACTGGGTGTACGTGAACACCTTTGCCAGCGTGGGCGATTATCGTTCTGCTGCACGCGGCGGTCCCGGCGGATCGCTGGGCCAGAC
This sequence comes from uncultured Rhodothermaceae bacterium, assembly GCA_964471245.1. GTDB lineage: Bacteria > Bacteroidota > Rhodothermia > Rhodothermales > CAYYHN01 > CAYYHN01. The sequence goes on from CAYYHN010000292.1 coordinate 345, forward strand.
GGGCATCTTGTTCTCTGCCGTTGGGTTGGGGCGCTTTGGCGCTGCATTGAATAACCGTGCAGAAGACACCGTGGGTGGGAGCGTTGGCTACCAAATGTTCTTCGCCAAAACACGTCAGCAACTCATCCTCGAAGCTGGCGGGCGGTTTAATTACGAAGACTCTGATGTGCCGGGTATGAGCTCGGCGGGTGCTGCGGCACGTTACCAGATTGCTGTCAAGCGACGGGGCGTGATTGTGTTAGATGGCTTCTCCTTGTATGATTTTGGCGCGTCTGACCTTGCTTTCGGCGGCCGTCTCGAAGTGGTGCTCAAACTATAATCTCCTATTGCATGGATCACCCATCTTCTCCTTTTCGACAACCGGCGATGCTGCTTCTGTTGGGCAGCGTGCTCCTGATGGGGGTCTCGGTACCGATTCTGCAGAGCTTGCAGGACGCCGATCCCCTGACTGAATCACCCTACCTGCGCATTGACCCCGCCAAAATGGTGATTGACGACCGCGATTCGCGGGTACCATGCGGCGAGTGTCACGGGTTAGAGTACGAGACGTGGCGCGAGACCACTCACGCGCAGAACTTCGATGACCTCCACCGCTCCGAATCGGCGCAGGCGATCTTGGAGGCGATGGAGTTTGACAAAAAAGGAGCGAAGCGCGAAAGCCTTTGCCTCCGCTGCCACTACACCGCGACGATCGACACGCGAGGACAGACGAAAGCCATTGCAGGTGTTTCCTGCGAGTCGTGCCACGGAGCCGCACGCGATTGGCTAGACGTCCACAACGACTACGGTGATCGTGACGCGGAGACGCCTGAGCACCGTGCCCAACGCGTAGCCGCGAGTATTGCCGGGGGCATGTTGCGGCCATCAGATGACATCTATGCCGTTGCGGCCAACTGCTTCGAGTGCCACACGATTCCAGAAGAGGATTTGGTCAACGTTGGGGGGCATTCATCGGGCAGTTCGTTTGAGTTGGTTGATTGGTCTGAGGAGATCCGTCATAACTTCCTTGCGGCGCAGTGGAGCAGCGATACCAACAACCGTGAGACGACACAAGAGCGCAAGCGCCTCTTCTATGTGGCCGGACGTGCCCTCGACTACGAGTACAGCATTCGCGGCGTCGCAAAGGCTACAACAGATGAGACGTACGTGCGTGCTATGGGCCGCCGCGTCAACAAAGCCTACAAAGAACTGGAGCAAGTGCTGGCGGCGTTCGAAGCATCTACGCCAGCGGTCGAAGCGGCCGAATTTGATGAGATCGTTCGTATTGGGAAAGCCCTTGATCTCGGCCCAAACCGTGCCGACGTATTAGGCGGCGCTGCGGATCAGATTAGCGAATTGACGCAGGCGTTCCTCGCCCGCCACGATGGTAGTTTGCTTACAGGTGTTGACACCTTACTGGCTGGAGGCAAGTTTACGCCTGCTCGCCCCGCCTTGCCGACACCACCTACACCCAGCCCTGAAACGCCTGTCACCCCCACAGATCCTGCTAATCCCGATCAGCCTGCTACGCCAGCGGACCCGGCGACTCCACAACCCGCTGTAGAAACGCCAACCGTGCCGGATGAGTATGTGAAGCGAACGCGTATGCCATGGTTCACGGACAATGGGCATCAGACGCTCGATCCATACGATGTTGATTGCGGTTCCTGTCATGGAGGTGCTGTCGATTGGTTGTCGGCCGATGAGCACGGTCATACGGTTAATATTCTCTACACGCCGGAGGCGGCGCAGATTGCACAGCTTTATGGGATCACGTCGGACCAAATCTTACGTGGCAACCAAGTTTGTACAACGTGCCATGCTACGGTCATTAGCGGTCAAGAGAGCCAGATCGTTGAGAACAGTGTGAGCTGTCAGAGCTGTCACGGAGCCGCCTCTGGATATGAAGATCCGCACCAAGATGGAGGGAATCCACAGCTTGGCATGACAGCGCTAAAGCAGGCCAATGCCCGTGCTGCGAATTGTGCCCGCTGCCATCATATCTCCGATGAGCGTCTTTTGGCTTCCGGTCACCCATCAGGGCAGGGGGCAGATATCGCAGCCAAGAACGCGAACATTAAGCACTGGCCGGACGAGCGCCGTGTGGGCCGGAAGCGTGAGCGCCGAGGTGAGACGTACACTGAACTGTCAGGCTCGGCACTGGCTTCGGCCTATGCGAGCGTGACCGCTAGTCGTCCCATCCCACGTGTGGAAGTGGTACAAGTGCCCACGTTTGCTCAGCAGCAGCCCAGCGGCGGTGACATCACACCGACCCCAGGCCCTGATAACGGAACCTTGGTAGAGCCGCCGGCCCCTGTATTTAGACCGCCTCCACCGCAGCGTCCACGCCCCGTACGGCCCCCGCGTCGCCGTGCTGCACCACTACGCTTGGACTTGGATCCGTTCCCACAAGTCAGCGACTCCACCTCGACGGAAGATCTGCTGCTCATCGCACGCGACCGCCTTGAAGCCTTGTACAAAGCGTTGGGGCGCGGCAACTAATCGCTATGGAAGCAACCACCGATATCGCCACACGCGACCGCCTCTACGAAGCTCGTTGGGCCACGTTTCGAAAGCGTGAGGGCATCACCAACTTCTCGGACCGCGTCGCAGGGCATGTGTTGCAAAACACCTTTCCTGTCTTCGGCGACTTTAAGCCGAAGTTGCTCGAAGAACTTACGCCTGACATCGCTGTGGTGCGTTGGGCACCGGGCATTGTGCTGTTCGAAGAAGGCAGCTACCTCGACATGGCATACTACGTCGTTGAGGGGGAAATCGAGGTGTATGTGCAGAAGCACCAGCCCAAGGGGGGCAGTGCCAAAAAGGCGACACCAACTGCCGAAATGGTGCGCGATGACGGCGGTGACGGGGCCATCAGCGATGAGACAACCATCTACATTCCGGAAGTAGAGCAGACCCGCACGCAGCGCCGTCGCACAACAAAGCTCACCACGATGGACTTCGATTTGACCGAAGGCGACAAGGTGCGCTTGGGGGCGGGTGAGGTCTTTGGTGAGATTGGTGCCCTGAACGGCTGGCCGCAGTCCGTAACAGCCCGCACGGCGACCGCATGCACCGTATTACAGATTCGGTTACCGGCGCTCCGGAAGCTGAAGCGTAAGTCGAAAAAATTTCGCAAGTGGATCGATGACACCTACCGGGCGCGCACGTTGATGCGTCAACTCCGTTCGTCGAGCTTGTTCGAGGGGTCCCCAGATGCATTCGTCGAAGAAATTGGCCAAGCCGTTACGTTTGTCTCGTGTGATCCCGACGAAGTTGTGGCAGAAGAGGGGACGCCGTGCAACGACCTCTACATGGTGCGCTCGGGCTTTCTGAAGTTGTCGCAGCGGATGGGGAATGGCGAGATCGTGGTCTCGTACCTGAGCAAGGGCATGACGTTCGGTGAGATGGAACTGCTCAACGAAGGGATGGACACCTGGCAGCACACCATAACCTCGGTTGGCTACACAGAACTCTTGCGTATTGAAGCAGAGGACCTTAAGAAGATTCTCTACCATCATCCTGCCATCGAACGGCGGCTCTGGGAAAGTGCGGTCCAACTGGTGCAAGACACCGGCAAGACGAAGCAGAACCTAGAACGTTCGGAGCTAATCGAGTTTTCGCTGGCGAAGGGGCTTGTGCAGGGCAACAGCATCCTGATGATCGACCTCGACGTGTGTACACGTTGCGACGACTGCATGCGCGGCTGCGCCAGCACACATGGTGGTCGGCCTCGCTTTATTCGCGAAGGTGATCGTTTCGACAACTTCTTGATTGCCCGCTCGTGCTACCATTGCGACGATCCGGTCTGCCTCATCGGGTGCCCCACCGGAGCAATCCAGCGTACCAATGTCGGCGAGGTCATCGCCGTCGATGACAACCTGTGCATTGGGTGCTCCAACTGCGCCGAGAACTGCCCCTACGACGCCATTGTGATGCATGACTTGGAGCGTACATGGCCACAAGACGCCTTGCCCGATTACCTCCGTGGCGAGCCGCAGTTTGTGGCGAGCAAGTGTGACCTGTGCTACACCTCCAACAGCGGTCCGGCGTGTGTCAACAGTTGTCCGCACTCCTGTGCTTTCCGCGTCAGCTCGATCGACGAATTTCAGCAACTGATTGGTGGTACTGCCTAGGCTACACTGCTAACCTGCTCATCGACTTTTTCTCCCTGCTGCATGAAAAAATCAGCGATCTACCAACGCAAACGCCAAGGGGCCTCCTCGTGGTACAACAAGTGGGTCCAGTCGCCCGGCTGGTTCTGGGGCTTCTGGGGTTGCGTCGGCGCGTGCATCGTCATTTACGTGGCCAATGTTGTTTTGGCCGAGGTGCATCCGGGCAACACGTGGGGGTTAGGCTACGGCATCGCCGCTGCAGTCATCTGTGTGGCCGTCAGCTTCTACGGCGTGCGTCGGCGTGCACAGCGCCTGCGTTTCCTTGGCCGGACATGGTATTACCTGCAGTTCCACGTGTATGGTGGGGCGCTTTTCCTGCTACTGATGTTCATGCACACCGGCTTCAGCATCCCGCAAGGGTATCACACGTGGTGGCTCTGGGTGCTCAGCATCTGGGTCGTGGGCAGTGGTCTCTTTGGTATTGTGCTCCAGAAGTGGATTCCGACGATGCTCAGTTCAGGATTGACGACCGAAGTGCGCTACGAACGCATCCCAACGCTGGTGAAGGCGGCGCATGAACGGGCCGAGTCGTTGGTGGCAACGGCTAGCAGTACACTACGCGATTTCTACAACAAGACGGTTGCGCCGAGCCTCCTCGCACCACAGCCGCGCCTGCTCTTCTTCATCGAGGTCACGGGCGGGTTGAATCAGCAAGCCCAGCAGTTCGAGTACGTGCGCGACATGTTGCCGCAGGATGAGCAAAACACGCTCCGCGAACTGCAGGACATCTACCGCACCAAGCTGGAGATGGATGCCCACTTTACGCTGCAACGTGCGCTGCGCTGGTGGCTTTACTTGCACGTGCCCACGTCGCTACTGTTGTTGACGCTTTTGGCGGTGCACATTTTCTCTGTGCTGTATTACTAGCACGGCTCACGCCCGATTCCCAAGCTTCCTTCTAACCCCGCTACCTTATGCCTAACCGAGGCGGAAAGTACCGCAAGAAAGGGTTCTTCTCCGAGATCCGACTCCCTGTGGCTGAGAGCTACAGCAAGCTACGTTCGAGTACCAAGATGCTCATGCTTGGTACTGCAGGCAGCATTATCATGCTTGGCATCTTTGCGTTCAATGTCGTCTACAGCGAAGGTACCTTCGTGTCGAACGGGCCGCTTTCGTCCAACCATGCGCTCTTCGGCCAAGACTGCTCGACGTGCCACACACCGTTCAACGATGTGACGGATGAGAAGTGCGAGGCTTGCCACGAGAAGTACGGCGACGATTTGGGTACGCACTCCTTCGATGCTCACTACCTCTACCGCTCCGGTGACTTCACGCGGGTGGTCGCGCAGGCCAATGAAAGCTCGTGCTTCACATGCCATGTCGAGCACGTCGGACGCGAGGCACACATCACGCAGGTGAAGGATAGCCAATGCCAGACGTGCCACGAGTTCGACTCGTTTAATGATGGGCATCCTGAATTTGACTTTGCGGCCGAGAACCAAGTGGACGAAGGCAACCTCATCTTCCCGCACAGTAAGCACGTGCAGGAAATCCTCGACACGCAAGACGTAGCCGACATCCAGCAAACCTGCCTCTACTGCCACAACGCCACGCCCGATGGCAAGAACTTCGAGCCTATTTCCTTCGATACC
>CAYYHN010000293.1:0-6083 GCA_964471245.1 uncultured Rhodothermaceae bacterium
ACTCGGCATACCGAAGGCCGTAGTGCGTGCGGCCTTCGGTTGGCGTAACCACACCGCTGAAGGCAAAGTCGGCCGCATCGGCCGCCGCCATCACCTCTTGCGCAAGGAAGCCGGTCTGCCACGTTCGTGCTTTCGCCGACAGTGCTGCCTCCAGATCGCTACCTGCCGTCGACAGGTTGCGCAGTTCGATAGGGTCGAAGCGATACCGTACGGGGCGGAGGTTACGCACGAAGGCGAGGCCGGGAACGTCCTGCCGCACGTCGGTCTTCAATCGAGCATCGCTTGTGGCTGCCCAGTTGACCGAGCCGCCAACGGAGATCATCGCCGCATTGCCGATGTACGCCTCGTTGGCCGCACTGACCGTGGTGCCGTTGCCAATGGCGATGGCGTTGGCAGCGGTAGCGCTCGCTTGGTAGCCAAGGGCGATGCTGTTGGCCCCGGTAGTCTTGCTCTGGTAGCCGATGGCAATGCCGCTCTGCTGGTCCACGTCGGCCTGGCGGCCGATGGCAATGCCGGTGGTACCACTCACGTCGGCGTCGCTGCCAATCGCAATAGCACCCGAGACCGTCGACTGTGTACTGTAGCCGACCAGAACATTATCGTCGAGGCCCGCAGTGCCGCTGCCTACCAAGGACGTTTCGGAGCCAAGAAAGACGTTGCGCTGGTTGCCGCCGCTGCTGCCCGTCGAGGTAAAATTGGCATTGTAGCCCATGCCGACGTTGTCTTCACCGGTTTCGTTCGTGCTGCCTGCTTCAAAGCCCACATACGTGTTGCGATTGCCGCCCGTATTGTTCGCGTTGTTCGCCAGCCCCGCGCGTGCGCCTACAAAGGTGTTGAAGCTCGCGGTGAGCGTCTGCGCACCAGCCGCTTGGCCGAGGAAGGTGTTCAAGCGCCCCGTGGTGAGGGAAAAGCCCGCAGAGTCCCCATAGGCCGTGTTGCGGTCGCTCGTCGTCAGATTGCTCAGCGCCATCGCCCCCACGGCGGTGTTCCGAAAGCCAGAGGTGATGCGCAGCCCTGTTTTGTAGCCAACAAACGTGTTCTTCTCGCCCGTCCCTGCTGCTGCGCACGAGCCGTCCCCGCCATAGCCCGCTTCTACACCGACGTACGTGTTGTCGTCGCCCGTCGTGTGGCAGAAGCCGGCACGAGCACCGAGGAAGGTGTTTTCATCGGCCGTTGTGTTCGACCAACCCGCCAGCGCGCCCACGAACGTGTTGTCGAAGCCTGACGTATTGGTAAAGCCTGCCTGCAAGCCCAAAAACGTATTGTCGTAGCCTGTGTTGTTGTACCCGGCTTGGTAGCCAATGAAGACCAACTCGTCGGTGCTCGTCGTGAGGTAGCCCGCTTGGTAGCCGAAGAAGAGGTTGTCGTCCCCTGATGTCGAAGAGAACCCTGCACCGTCGCCGATGAGGGTGTTGAAGTCGGAGGAGCGAAACAGATTGGTACCAGCATCATCGCCTGCTATGTGGTTGCCGTCTTGGGCAAACGTGGTGGAGACCAGCACGAAAAGGAACAGGAGGCAGTGGGTGAAGGAGTAGCTAGACATGGCATCAGGTAAGGTTCAGCAAATAGCGTTTCCGAACACGTATGATTCTACGGTTGCGCTTGAGGCACGACGTGTTCATCGCTTGGGTGCGGCGATGAGGAACGTGCTTGCTTCATGGCTTGCAGCGTTGCGATTTCAGCGACTGCGATCGTATAAGGGGTGTCTTCGGATGATGATGACGTTGATGGTGCAGGTGGTTGAGAGCATGCAGGGGAGGACATGGGGCTGGGAGGGCAATCGGTTCATACACGTTACTGCCGGAATGCGTAGCAACACCCCCAAAATGCCCTGAATAGGCATGTCGACGCGGGACAAAACGATGTCCAATGGAGACAGAAAGGGGTAGAATGGGCCAAAAAGGGGCACGAGGGGTGCATCTACCTTGCCCCTCATGCTTTACCCCGAGATTGGATAGGAAGTACGATATGGGAGTCCGTGTCGGCTAGGTCGTGCCTAGCGAGAGACAGGTTCGGCCTGACACTATCATTGATTTGCAGTGGCAAATTGTGAGGGCGCTTGCCTGAACGCTGCTGTGAAAGCTTTTGAAAATGAAGAGACGCTTTTGAAGCCGACTTGGGTCGCCACTTCTTTTACCGTGTAGCCTTCGCGAAGTAAGGCTTGCGCTCGTGTCAGCCGGAGCCGACGTAACAGGGCGCTGGGCGATTCACCCGTGAGCGCGGACAGCTTGCGCGACAATTGGCGGCGACTCATTGCCATCATGTCGGCGAGCTGATCGACGCCGAAGTTGGCATCATCGAGATGTGAGTGTAGGGTAGTACACACCGCATCTACGAAGGCTTGCTCCCGCTCAGGTAGTGCTGTAGACGCGGATTCGGTTGGCGCTGTGGTCGTGTCGGATTGGTGGGCTTGGTAGTAGGTCTGCAATCGTCTCCGCTCAACGATAAGTCCATCGACGCGTGCCCGCAGTTCCTTGGCGTTGAACGGTTTGGCGAGGTACGCATCAGCCCCTACCGAAAAGCCTTCGATGCGGTCTTCGACGCTTCCGCGTGCAGTCAGTAAGAGCACAGGGATGTGGCTGGTGCTGGTCTCATGCTTGAGTGCTTCGCACAAGGCATGGCCGTCCATGCGTGGCATCATCACATCAGAGACAATGAGGTCGGGTACAGCCTCGCGAGCCAAGGCAAGAGCATCGTTCCCATCAACCGCTTCTTGAATAGCATAGCTGTCCTCCAAGTGCGACCGCACATACGCTCGCATGTCGGCGTTGTCCTCGACAAGCAGCACCACTGGTTGGTCCTCCGCAATGGGTGCGCTGGTTGCGGCTTCTGGGGCTGGCCCGATGGGCTGCAGTACACGGATGTTCTGCGTGCTAAGTGTTACGTTGTGGAGGCTACTATTTTGAGTGACAAGGTGTTCGCTTGGAGGTACGACAAGGGGAAGCAACACGGTAAAACAGGAACCTGTACCAAACGTGCTCGCTACATCGATAGTCCCGTCATGCAATTCGACCAATTCCTTGACCAACGCTAGTCCAATCCCTGAACCTTCATGACGGCGTGTCTTAGCTTGTTCCAATTGGTAAAAACGGTCAAATAAGTAAGGCAGTTGTGCCTCATCGATGCCGATTCCCGTGTCTTCCACAGATAACTGCGCCTTACCGTCTACAATAGCTAAAACGACTCTCACGGCCCCGTTCGGTGTAAATTTGATTGCGTTCGACAGAAGATTGCTGATCACTTTTTCAAGCGCATCTGCATCGCCTGTGATCCAGCAAGGATCTTGAGGAAACGTGGTCGTAAAGTTCAACCCGTTCTGTGTAGTGATTTCGGCGAAGAGCGCGGTTATGTCGCGTACATGCTGCGTAAGGTCGAGCGGTATGTGGTTGAGATCGAGGCTGTTCTCATCGATGCGAGCGAGGTCAAGCAATTGGTTGATAAGGCGGAGCAGGCGTTGGCCGTTGCGTTGCGCTCGGACTAAGTGAGGTCGCGCTTGGTTGGCTACATCAAACCGCCCATCAAGCAGGTCGCTGATGGGGCCGAAGGTGAGGGTAAGCGGTGTGCGAAACTCATGGGCAATGTTGGCGAGGAAGCGCGATTTGACATTGTTTGCTTCTTGCAGCGCCGTGGCTTGTTCAGTGAGTTGTTCTTGCTGGGCACGCAAGGTGGCTGTACGGTCTGTAACAAGTGCCTCGAGTTCGTGGGCGCGCTGCCGCAGCCGTTGCTCACGCAGCCGAATGAAGAGCACCAAGCTTCCCAAAAGCAGTGTGAACCAGAGCCCATATGCCCACGGCGTCTGATACCAAGGTGGCCGGATTGTGAGGCGCAGCGCGAGGCCTGAACGATTCCATACACCATCGCTATTGGCAGCTTGCACCTGCAGTGTGTAGTGTCCTGGATCAAGGTTGGTGTATACAGCCGAGCCTTCGTTGTCACCCTCACGCCAATTGGTATCAAAGCCGTCCATACTGTATCGATAGCGGTTCTTCACAGGGGCGCGAAAATCGAGTGCCGCGAAGTCGAAGCGAAGAACATCGGCATGATGAGGAAGCGTGAGGCGGCTGAGATAAGGTGGAGCGATGTCGAGTGCAAGTGGGGCATTTGGTTGGTGAGTACGCAGTGGAAGTTCCGCGTCGGCCACCCGGATACGGGTCAATACAACCCGAGGAGGCTGGCTTGCGGGAAGGAGGTCAGCCGGCTTGAAATACGTGAGCCCAAAGGTGCCGCGCACGTAAAGGCGTCCACTGGCTCCGGCATGATGAAAGCGCCACCAAGGGACGTTCCCCATTAGGTCGAGTTGCGGTAGATACGGCTGTACTTCGCCCCCTTCTAAGGGAAAGCGTGCCAACCCATTCGGATGAATCAACCACAAGCTACCTTGGCCATCAGGTAGGACGCCATAGATGCGTGGGTCAATCAGCCCATCGGCTGTGCCCCACTGATGCATCGTTTTGGTAACGGGATCATACGCGACCAACCCACCGCCAACATTGCCATCACCCAGCCAGATGCGGCCATCAGGTGTGCGTGTATACACATGGGGTTGGGGCAACAGGTCTTCGAACGTGTGCTGAAGGGTGATGAAGGCATTTCCTGCAAACCCAGCTTGGACGGCCTCGACTGCATCAATCGTGATCAAATGGTGACCATAGTGTGGCATGGTCCAGAGCGTACACGTCGTTGGGTCGGGAACAGGTGCTTGGTAGCCATACGGAGCAGGGAAGTCTACATCGATGGAGTGGAACGCACCCGTCCGAATGTCATAGGCATGGAACCCTGCTGAACTCGCAATCCACAGTACGTTGGGCGTGCAGGGCATCGATGTGAAGGCCCGGAAGCTCACTGGGTCGCCGGTGTCAGGGTGCACGAAAGGTGCTACAACCTGCTTGGTAGCAAGCGTTCCGCGGTCCATGTGGTAGAGTCCATCACGGGTGGTGCCAACCCAGAGCGACTCCAGCGCATCAGGGTGTTGATAGGCTGCAGCAGTCGATAAGGTGATTCCTGTCGGTTGTTCCGGGGCGTTTACGTGATCACGGTAGAACAGACCGTCTGCGTACGCGAGCCAGAGTCTTTCATCGGTGTCTTCGTAGATGTTCTGGACTGCGGCAAAGAGGCTGACCATCGCGCCTTGGACCTTGCGATAGCTCATCAGCGTAAAGTGGACGTCTTGGGCTTTGCTTATGCCGCCCCCCACGGTGGCAATCCACATTGTACCTGTACGGTCCACATAGAATTTGCGGATGATGTTACTTCCTAGGCCTGTTGCATCTCCGGGGTCGTTCGCATAACGCGATACAGTTCCATTGGGCCCTATATGGGTTACGCCACTGCGTGATCCTAACCACAAGGCTCCGTGCTCATCCATGAGCATGTTGCCAATGCGATCGTCCGAAGCTACCACGTCGGTGGCCCAAGGTTCGAGCGTCATCGTTGTGCGATCGATGCGGAACACGCCACCGGATTGTATGCTGATGAGTAGGGCATCATCCGGCCCTTCCGTTATCTCAAGCACGTTAACATGTTGGTGCCCAGCAGGAAGTGTGAGGTGATGTGAGGTAATCTGAAAAGTACCCGAGTCTTCACGGTCAATTACCGCCACGCCATCCCTTGTTCCTTGCCACAAGCGCCCTGTTCGGTCTTCGTAGATGCGCCACCCACGGTCGCTGGGCAGATACCCGCCGTCAGCCCTGAAAATTTCGAATATGCCGGTGGCGGTGTCGAGCCGTCCAAGACCATAGTCGTTGTACGAAACCCATAGAATCTCCGGTTCGCGCGGCGATACGTATAAGTCGCGCACACTTTGATCGGGTAACGCCTTCGTGACCGTTTCCGGGTGTGGGACGTGCGTGAATGTCTCACTACGTGCATCGAAGCGGTGTAAGCCTTCGAGGTACGTGCCCACCCATAACGTACCTGCGCCATCCACGTCGACAGACCAGATGCGGTTGTCGCGCAACCCATTGGTGCTATCGGCCGTGAAGACACGTACCGACTGGCCATCGTAGCGGTGCAGGCCCATCTCGGTGGCAATCCAGAGAAAGCCTTCTGAATCTTGGAATACATCATGAATGATATTGTTAGAA
>CAYYHN010000294.1:0-6067 GCA_964471245.1 uncultured Rhodothermaceae bacterium
CCTCGATCCCAGCCATCATGGGTAACTTCGTGCTGCCCATCCAACTGGGTGCTATCGACGTGGCCTTCCCGCGCCTCAACCTCGCGAGCCTTTACATCTACCTGATCGGTGGTGTATGCATCGTTATCGCGCAGTTCGTTGGGCCCGTCGATACAGGCTGGACATTCTACACGCCCTACTCGTCAAGTGGCAGCAATGCCGTACTTTGGATGACGATGGCCGTCTTCATTGCGGGCTTCTCATCGATCCTCACAGGGATTAACTTCATTGTGACGATCCACAAGATGCGTGCACCAGGCCTAACGTGGAATCGCTTGCCGCTCTTCGTATGGTCGATCTACGCCACAAGCATCGTGCAAGTGCTGGCAACGCCGGTCATTGGTATCACTGTGCTGCTGCTCTTCCTTGAGAAAGCCATTGGTATCGGCATCTTCGACCCAGCCCTTGGCGGTGACCCAGTACTGTTCCAGCACTTCTTCTGGTTCTACTCGCACCCGGCTGTGTACATCATGATCTTACCTGCCTTCGGTGTGATCTCGGACCTGATGGGTACGTTCTCGCGCCAGCACGTGCAAGGCTACAAGTTCGTCGCGCTCTCGTCGGTCGCCATCGCGTTCCTAGGCTTCCTCGTGTGGGGTCACCACATGTTCGTCTCCGGCCAGTCGGCCATCTCGTCGGTCGTCTTCTCGCTGATCACCTACCTCATCGGTATCCCGACGGGTGTGAAGGTGCTTAACTGGGTCGGTACGATGTACAAGGGCTCGGTGTGGCTTAAGACACCGATGATTTATGCTTTGATGTTCCTGTTCACGTTCTCGATTGGGGGCTTCACGGGCATCATGCTCGGCGTCCTTTCTGTAGACGTTCACCTGCATGACACCTACTTCGTGGTGGCACACTTCCACTACGTGATGATGGGTGGCACGGTGATCGCTGCACTTGGCGGGCTGCACTACTGGTGGCCAAAGATGTTCGGCAAGATGTACAACGAGATGCTAGCGCAGATTGCGGCCGCCTTGGTGTTCATCGGCTTCAACGTGACGTTCTTCACACAGTTCATCTTGGGCAGCCAAGGCATGCCGCGTCGCTACTACGACTACATCCCTGAGTTCGAGTCACTGCACTACATCTCGACGCTGGGTTCGTATATCCTCGCCGTCGGCCTGTTTATGGTGCTCTTCTATCTGATTGCCTCTTTCTGGCGCAAGGAGAATGCGCCAGCTAATCCATGGGGTGCGCTAACACTCGAGTGGACGAACACCACATCGCCGCCAGCTCCACATAACTTTACGTCGCAACCTATCGTGACGCGCGGTCCGTACGACTTCCACGATGCGGAAGACCTCTTCGGCGGTGACGGTCTCGGCGATGGACATGGCGGTGATGGTGGGGCGAACGTCCCAGACATCAGTCGGCCAGAAGAGGCCGGTGCCTAAGCCTACCCAACTGCTACCTATCCCATAGAGGATGCTCGGGCTTGGCGTCGAGGCATCCGCCCCTGTTAACCACGCAATCAAACGCATGGCAACCGCAACCACAGCTGCTGTCCACCCTGAAGTAGAAGGGCACGGCCACCACGACCATCCGGCGCACCTGCAACATCACTTCGTGACATCGGACCAGCAGTTCGATGCCTCCAAGATGGGGATGTGGCTGTTCCTTGTTACTGAGGTGCTGCTCTTCAGCGGCATGTTCGTAGCCTACACCGTCTACCGTGTGTGGCATCCTGAGGTCTTTTACGAAGTGAGCTACCTGCTCGATTGGCGACTTGGTGGCCTCAACACGCTGGTGCTGCTTGCCTCATCGCTCACCGTTGCACTATCGATTCACTATATCCAGAAGGGGAATCAGCGCGCCTTGATCATCAACCTGCTGATCACGCTTGGTTGTGCGTTCATCTTCCTGATCGTGAAGTATTTCGAGTACACGGCCAAGTTCGATGCGGGCATTTTCCCCGGTGCAGGCTATGCGCCGTCGGGTGAAGGCTACGATTCGTTTGCGGGCCTTGCCTACGCGCCGCAGTTCTTCAGCATCTACTTCGTGATGACTGGCATCCACGGCTTCCACGTGCTGGTTGGCATCGGTGTCTTTATCTGGATTTTGATCCGCGCCCTCCGTGGCGAGTTCTCTGCTGAGTACTACACACCTGTCGAATTGACTGGACTCTACTGGCACCTTGTCGACATCATCTGGATTTTCCTCTTCCCACTATTGTATTTGATGTAAGGCCATTGGCCTTTAGCCGTTGGCCGTTGGGCCCGGGTAGAGGTGTGGCTTGTAATACTCGTTTAGCCTTTGGGATGATAGTACCGTTGAGGACGGGCCGCATCCCACAACAAAAAAGGCCAATGGCCAACGGCCAACGGCCAACAGCCCGCAACCATGAGCGATCACGGACATCACGGACACCACATTATCCCTCTCAAAACCTTGTTCGCCGTTTTTGGTGCACTGGTTTTTCTGACGATCATGACGGTCATCACGGCCAAATATGTTGACATTGGCATCTTTAACCTGCCGTTGGCGCTTGCCATCGCAGGGACGAAGGCCTTGCTTGTTGTCACCATTTTCATGGCATTGAAGTATGACAACAAGGTCAACGTACTGGTGCTTTCTATCGGAGGTATCTTCGTTGTTGTCTTCCTCGTCTTTACCTTGTTCGATACGGCATTCCGAGGCGACCTGACGAATGTTGAAACGCTTCCCATCTCTGATATTGAAGCTGTTGAGACGGAACTCGAAGCACGCAGCAACCAAATCAACCCGGAAGACCTGAAAGTCGCCCCGGCTGATTACGAATAAACTTTATCCCGCAGGGTACCGATTTGCGCCCTGCCTGTTTGCATCCTTGCATAGTAGGATGCGTTCAAATGCTCGACCACCTTGCGGATGCGCCCGGGAGAACCGCATTTGCATTATGGCCCTATGTGTACGTGCCAAGCCTGCCAACTCCCATGTCTATCCTGTTCGCAGTCGCTCTACCGATCTTCTTTTTTATGCTCACGTGGGTTCTCGTGACGGCCTACCGCATTCTGTTTCCGGAAGAGCCTGCGCCCATCGAAGACGACCCTCTTTATCTTAGGCAGCGCGCAACTGAAGCAGGTGTCAGTGTCCCGGTAGGTGCACGCGAGATTCGGGAAGACCAGCGCCGGTACCAACGTGCCCAGCAGGTCGCTTACGATTATGCTGGTACGCCAACACTTATTGGTGTGCCTGAGGTATGGCAGGAAAATCTTTGGTTGCGGCGAAATTGAGCTACTTTCTTGGTGCTAGCGTTGAACCAACGTCGGTACCATGTGGAGCAAATAGGTAGCTAAAGCTTGCATGGCATCCTTACGAGTCCTACGGTAGTTGGCGTCTTCCACTTGCATGATGCCCGTCACCACCTTGAGAATGCTGCACGGAATGCCATGTGTGGCAGCTACATAGGCAATGGGGTAGCCAGCCATATCGCTCAAGTCGGCGATACGCTGCCAATAGCTGAGTTCCGAGCGCCCTTGCACCGTATGGTCTTGGGTGACAAGCACACCAGAGGGGATGCCTTTAAATGGCACATTCAGAGGCATGCGCGGATACGTAGGTGCAGCAAGTTCAATGCGGTCGCCTTCAAAGACTTGGCTTGCGCCTACGATTGTGCCCGGTTGATGGGCATCACTGAGCGAGGCACACGCGCCAACATGCAAAATTGTTTGCGGTCGATGGCGTTGCAAAAGCCGTTCGGTGCGCAACGCTGCCTTAATTTTGCCGATTCCTGTGAGCGAGACGAGGTAGGTGTCGTCATGTGCAGTTTCGCCTTCTGTAAGACCATCGAAGCGCCCACGCTCAAATTTCTGCAAGAAAGGACGGGCTTCATCTTCAGTCGCAAACAGGATTCCAATCATAATGGTGCGGGAAGCGATACGGTGTATTCAATCAGGCAAGACGGATGGTCGGAAGGGGGAAATCGATACTGCTAAGATGCGATAGACCAAGAAAATCTATTAATCCATTGGTATAAACAGGGTGAGGCAAAATTCGTCGATTGCGTCGATGCGACTGAACCACAGCTTCCGATAGGCATAAATATACGTTCCCGCGCACAAAAACATTGGCTACGTGAAAATTACAGAACTCTTTGACCGTGCAACCGGCCCGCTCATTTCCTATGAAATTATCCCGCCGAAGCGTGGGGGCTCTGTGGCACAGATTCTCTCTGTCGTAGAGGAGCTTATGGACTTCGAGCCACCGTTCATCGACGTCACGAGCCATTCGGCGCAGGTGTTCTATGAAGAGATGCCCGATGGCAGTTGGCGACGGAAAGTTAAGCGCAAACGACCCGGAACGTTGGGGCTCTGCGCGGCCATTAAAGGACGTTTTGGTGTGGAGACGGTGCCACACCTCTTATGTGAAGGGTTTACGCGTGAGGAAACAGAAGACGCCTTGATCGAACTCAACTACTTAGGGATCCAAAACGTGATGGCCCTACGTGGTGATGCCAGCACCTTCATAAAACCAGTCCGTGAGGATCGTACAAGGAATGTCCAAGCCGCCGAATTGGTTGCTCAAATTAACCAAATGAACGAAGGGAAGTACCTCGAAGACCTCATCGATGCTGCGCCGACAGACTTCTGTATTGGTGTAGCCGGGTACCCTGAGAAGCACTTCGAAGCACCTAATCTGACGTGGGACATCCTTAATTTGAAGCGGAAGGTTGATGCTGGTGCTCATTATGTTACGACGCAGATGTTCTTCAACAATGCCCACTATTTCGATTTTGTGGAGCGTTGCCGTGATGTTGGCATTACGGTACCCATCGTTCCCGGTATCAAAATCCTAACCAGCAAGCGCCAATTGCAGGCGCTCCCAAGCCGCTTCTATCTGGAGATTCCAGAGGCACTCGCGGCCGAAGTCGAAGACGCTGACGCAAAGCATGTAGCTGAAATTGGGCGCAGATGGGCGCTTAGGCAGTGTGAGGAACTACTCGACGCAGGTGTTCCATGCGTACACTTCTACATCATGATGACGGCCAAGCACGTGCGCCCTGTTGTTTCGCAGTTGCGCAAGCTCGCGTAGCATCAAAGCTTGAGCGTTGTTAATCGATAGCGAGGCTCTCCAAGTACTGATCTTCGAGCACATGCATGTGTGCTTTGCCGTCGGGCGTATGGTCGTCGTAGCCGAGCAGGTGCAGGAGGCCATGCACGGCATAGCGGCAGGCTTCGCGTTCGTACGTCGTGCCAAACTCGGTGTGGCGCTCAGCCGCGGTATCGAGGTCGATGTATATTTCGCCATCGAACTCAAGCGGGTCGTCGGAGAGTGCAAAGGCGAGTACGTCGGTGATGTAGTCGTGCTGGAGGTAGGCGCGGTTGAGTTCGAGGACCGTGGCGTGATCGGCGAGCACTACGCTAAGGGTACCGGGCGCGCCGCCTTCTGCGTGCCAGACGTGCCGCAACAGTGCCACAAGGTCGGCTAAGGGAACTGTGCGCGTCTCGTGCGCCAACGTGAGGTCTACGGCTAATTCCACCGAGCTGGGCATCGCAGGCTCAGCCAAGGTCGTCAAAGATGGATTCGGCCATCGACAAGGCCACGCTGCTCATAATCATCTCAGGCGGGAGCTGCGTAAAGTCCTGCGAGAGGAGTGCTTCGCTGACGCTCGCATACAGTGAACAGCCTGCTTCACGCTCGATGACAAGGCCACTGAGTGTTTCGTCGCGCTTGGCAAAGAAGATGACCTCGCCAAGTTCTTGGCTTGCAATGAAACCGGTGCAGCCTTGAATCTGAAGAAACGAACTGGTCGCGTAGACCGAAACCAAGTTGTTCGGTTGCTTGGCGGCAAGGTCTGCTGGGAGGGCAAGGTCGGTCCGTATTTCTAAGGCTAGCTTGCGACCGCTATTAAGGTCCTCCAGTTCAAACCGAGTGAGGTTCCCATCGCGTTTCGGTGTAGCACCGAGAGCGTCTGCGATACGAGTGAAGTCAGCGTCAGAAAAAGCGAAAGCCATGATTGCACGGGTCGGCAGAAACAAAAAAAAGCGTCTCGGCGCGGGCAAGCAGGGTGCTTGCAACGGCGACGCCGAAACGCTGGAAGATAGGC
>CAYYHN010000295.1:0-6060 GCA_964471245.1 uncultured Rhodothermaceae bacterium
CCTATTTCCTTCGATACCCACTGCGACAGTTGCCACCTGACGAGCAGCACGTCCACGCCCTACATCGCCGCTGTTTCCTCCCTGACGCCGACACGGGCAGGTGTGGCTTCGCTGGAGACGATCCGTTCCCAAGAAGGCCCTGGCAGCCTGTGGACGTACTACGCCAACCCCGACGAATTCCAGACACGAAGTGGTGAAGTCCGCAAGCGGCCGCTGTATCACGAAGACGCGTGGGTGCTCGAAAATCTCCGTCGCCTCCGCAATTTCCTCTATCCTTCGGCTGATCTCGCGGGCCTTCTGACAACATCGGCGGATGTTTCGGCGCAGGATGCCAACGTGTTGTACGAAGAAGCCGTCACTGCATTGCGGGCACATGCCGAGGAAGTCCGCAGCTACCCAGACCGCAATGTGCAGAGCGAACTCGACCAGATTGAGACGCTATTAGCCGAAGTGACGAAACGCCTGCGTGATCCGGCCACGCCGCTCAATGAAGCCCGCTTTGCTGTGAGCCGCGCCGAACTCAACCCCGCCGTTGATGAGGAGCAACTCGCCGCCTTTGATGCCATTATCAACGATCTGACGCAGGCGTGCCAGCAGTGCCACCTCGTCGAACAAGCGACGATCCAACGTGTGCAGGCCAGCCAGCGCAAGCTCCATCGCGCCGAGTTCGATCACCGGGCGCACATCACACACCAGACTTGTCTCGATTGCCACAACATCATTCCGATTCAGCGCTTTGCCCTTTCGGATGCTGAGCCAGATCCATCCGAGGATAACGCAGGTATCTACAATTTGCCGTCCATTGCCTCGTGCCAGTCGTGCCACAGCAGCGAGGCTGCATCGAATACCTGCATCACCTGCCACGCCTTTCATCCAGATAAGTCGCAACGGGCGAATTTATTGCGCTATATTGAGTAGGAACCGATCCGGAAGCTAGAAAGATCGAACAGATAGCCTATGCCGGCCAGACTTTTCTGTAAAACAGGAGAACTCGCAGGGGCGTCGTACCCTATCGACAAGGAGGCAACGATTGGGCGTGCCAGTGGAAACACGATTGTGTTGCACCCTAGCATTGTCTCTAGTCAGCACGCCCATATTATCTACGAGGCGCAAGAGGACGCATATTTTATACACGACCTCGGCAGCCGCAATGGCACCAAGGTAGATGGTGTACCTGTTAACGGGCGCGTTCGCCTCAGCATCCTGCACATCATCACGTTTTCGGACGAGCTCGACTTTATTTTTCAGGTGTTGCCTGTGCCCGGGTCGAAGGCGATCCCGAAGCCGGCGGCCCCTAAGCCCGCGGCTGCTGCGCCGCCGCCTCCACCTCAACCTGCTGCGCCAACGCCCGCTGCACCTAGACCACCTGCACCTTCGCAGCCTGCTGCCCCTATGCAACCCGTGGCCCCCCATGCAGACGCACCAGAGGATAGCAGCGGCTCGCACACCGTCTTTGGCTTGGACTTCGATGCCTTGCCCTCGTTTGATGAGGTGGCAGAGGAAAGCGAAGAAGGCTCTACGCAGCGCATAAGTACGGCCTCGCTTATTCCAGATTTGCCCGAGCTAGAGGAGCCAAGTCTGCCCGATCTAACCCCTGATCCAGAGCCCAAGCCAACTCCAACGCCACCCGCGAATGAAGGTGCAGACGCGGATGAAGAGGAAATGGGACCGCGCACCTTCTTCTGGAATGCGCTAGACGCGTTGCCGAGCCTCAATCCAGATCCTTCAGAAGCGCCCGAAGTTGAGCCCGATCCGAGCGGTGGCGTTCACATCAAGTGGCCGGAGTCGCAGCCTAAACTTCCAGCGTCCGGAGCGATCCCTGATTTTCCGTCGATGCCAGAGATTCAGCCTGTGGCCGAACCGGAGCGCCCGCGCGATTCCGTCTATGAACGTGCCTACGATGAAGAAGACATCCATACCGTCTTTTCATGGGGTTCCTTCGCCTTTGAATTTCAGAAAGGTGACATCGAACAGCAGTATTTCGACCTCAAACCTGGTGACACCACCGTCGGAAGACGGCGCGATAACGATATTCCTATTCCGCACCATTCGATCTCGCGGCTGCATGCCATCTTCCGTCTCGAAGGTGATACCGTCAGCATCATCGATTGCGGCAGTAAGAACCATACGATTGTCAACGGTGAGCGTTTAGAACCGCAGGTGCCTCATCCGCTTGCGCCAGGCAGTACCGTTCGCTTTGGCCCACAATTCGAGGGAATCCTGCATTACAAATAGCAACCCTCTGGGCAGGCTGCCCAGAGGTGTCGCCTTGATCTTCTCCTGATACTCATGCAAACGCCTTACCTTTCCGAAGACGGTAGCTACATCCTGCGCGAGCCGGTCGCCCTGCCTGAGGTCCTTGACGTGCTCATCGTTGGGGGTGGACCTGCCGGGACGGCTGCGGCCTTCCGTGCCAAAGAACTCGGCTTGCAGGTGCTTGTCATTGACCAAGATGACCTGATGCGTCGCATCCGCGACTATGCCAAGGACAAGCTCATCCTGCCGCACTTTGGCGGCGGCAGCAAGATGCGGTTTCCTTTGGCAGGCGACCTCGTGCAGAAGCTGCACTTTTCGCCGATCGACAAGGACGACATGTGTGCGCTCTGGCGGAGCTTCTACTGCGAGTTCAACGTGCCTGCCAAGGTTGGGCGCGAACTGACGAATTTGACGCAGGAAGGCGATGTCTGGGTGGCTGAGGTGTGGAGCCGGAAGCAGCAAGCCAACGAGACGTACAAAGCCCGCCATGTGGTGCTTGCTATCGGGCGTGGCATGCCGCGTCGCTTCGATATTCCTGGCAATACCGACGGGATTCCCTACCGCATGGATGCACCCGAAAACTTCTGCGAAGGTCCCGTTTGTGTCATTGGTGGTGGCACCTCGGCAGCGGAAGCGGTCATCGCGATTTCAAATGCAAAAGCCGCCACCGGCGACCCCGCAGCCGTCTACTGGTCGTACCGTGGCTCGAAGATGCCTGCCGTCTCTCAGGCCCTCTCGACTGTTTTCTTTGATGCCTACGTTGGCAATGGCAACATCCGGTATTTCCCCAACAGCGATCCCGTAGCTGTGCTGACCGGACCCGACCGCCGCGAGTACCTCGCGCTGCGCGTCGACCGGAAGGTAATGGAAGATCGGCCTGCGGAGACCGCGCACCTTGAGTTTCCGAAAGAGCGCTGCATTGCGTGTATAGGCGAGGACATTGACTCGCGCTTGTTGCAGCGGCTCGGCATCGACATGGTCGTAGGCGGCTCGCGCAACAAGAAGATGATGGCCGTTACGCCGCTGTTGGAAACCAAGCAGCCCAACCTGTATGTGATTGGTGACTTGTTGAGCCAAGCATACTTGGAGACGACAGACTTCTCGACCGATCCGTCGGGTTGGCGTACCGTCAAGCATCGCGGCAACATCAAGTCGGGGCTGCGTGATGGTGTGTTCATCATCGAAGTCATCCAGCAGAAACTCGCTGGGGCCGACGAGATCCGCGTGGAATTGCAGGATGCACCTGAAGGACCCGCCGCAGAAGCTGATTTGGTCGTTGACGATAGCACACCTGCTACGGAAGACGCCCAGAGTATCGCGCCCGACCGTGCCGTTGAGGAAGACGGTGCGATACTCGTGCTGCTTTCCGAGACCGATCTCGACGTGCAGGAGTATGCACTCAAGCCAGATGGCGCGACGACTATTGGCCGCGATGCGTGCGATATCTCGTTCCCTGACGATACCCGCATGGCACCCACACACGTCTCGTTGGTGGCCCGCCCCGAAGGGTACTTGCTACGCGTAGATAACAGCCGCGCCGAGACTTATTTGCGCCTTTCGTCCGAGCGTACGCAGACGCTTCGTGATCGGGACATTCTGCGCCTAGGACGCCAGATTTTGCAAATCCGCAAGCAGGAAAATGGGGACTACGTCGTGCTGCATTACAGTGCGGAGGGCAAACTGATGCAGCGCTACATCCTCACCGACCAAGTCTTGGTGATGGGGCGCGAAGGCGGCAGACACGACCCCGACCTCATTCTCTCCGACGATGATCTTGCATTGAGCCGCTTCCACGTAGCGCTGAGTCTGCAAGACGGTGTGCCGATTGCTGAGGACTACAACAGCAAGAACGGTACCTACCTCAAGGTAGCCGACAGCGTCCCGCTCGAAGATGGGGACATCTTCCGCGTAGGGCGGCAGTCGTTCCAGTTGGCGCTGCGCGAAGTGGCGTCGAAGGAATCGGTCACCATCATGCCCTCTCGGGTCGATGTACCCGCTGTTCTACCCGCACCGCAAGCCGAGGTGACCGGCGATGGGGCACCGCCAGCCGAGGACGCCGAAGCCGTTGTCAGTACAGCACCGAGTGTTACGTTTCGTAATGAAGGCAAAACGCTGCCGATTGGTGCAGGTGAATGCATCCTCGATGTGGCCGATGACAACGACATCGAGATTGACTACGAATGCTGGGCTGGGAAGTGTGGGCTCGACCGCATCCGTGTGCTCGAAGGCTCCGAGCACCTCAACCCGGTCAGCGAGAAAGAGGCGAAGACGCTCAAGCGCCGCAACATGGAGCCTGGCCCGTGCCGTCTTGCCTGTATGGTGAAGGAAGTCAATGGCCCGGTTGTGGTCGAAGTCGTCGATTTTAGCTAGCGAAAACAGAGAGCACGTGGCGCGTACCCGCCTCACATACGGACAGGCCAGCCATCAGGGACTGGTACGGAAGCAGAACCAAGACTCGCTGGGCAAATTCCCACGCGCGCATGACGACGTGCATGCGGATGGCGGCGTGCTGTTCGTAGTGGCCGATGGCATGGGCGGGCATCAGGGGGGGCGAGAGGCCAGTCAGATGGCCGTGCACTTGGTCGAGAAAGCGTTTTTTGGTAGTACAGGCACTACGCGTACCCGCTTGGGCGATGCCCTCAAACATGCCAATGCGCGCATCTACGAACGCGCGCAAGCCGAGGAAATGCTCACGGGCATGGGTACCACCTGCTCGGCGCTGCATCTGCACAATAACGAAGCCGTCTTGGCGCACGTAGGCGACAGCCGTATCTACCGCGTCGAAGGGGATACGATGGAGCAACTCACCACAGATCATCGGAAGATTGAGGAGTTGGTCCAACAACTGGGCATTACCGTCGAGGAGGCCCAGAAGTATACCCGCAAAAATGCGCTGAGCCGTGCCCTCGGTGTGCGCCCCGAGGTGAAGGTAGACGTAGCCGTCACAGAAGCAAGGCCAGGTCACATGTTTGTGTTGTGCTCCGATGGGTTGCTCGATGTGCCGCAGCCTGAGATCTTAGCCACGTTGCAGCAATACGACCCGCAGCGCGCCGCCGACTTGCTCGTGAAGCAAGCCAACGACGCGGGTGGCAAAGACAATGTGACGGTGCAGGTCATCCAACTCGCGCATGACGACGTGCCCGCGGCCGCTGCGGGTGACAAGTCCCGGTCCCTTTGGGTTGTTGGTGTTGTGCTGCTTGTTATTCTCCTTATTGTGCTTGCAACTACGCTGGGAGGGGGATGACCATCATAGAGCGAAAACACAGCTTGGTGTGCAGGGTGCTCCAAAACGGGGTACAAAACCTGTATCTTAGCATAGTAAATTCGTGTGGCGTTGCCTGTTTTCATGGGGAACGACGCATATCCATAGATAGACCAATAAGCACAAGAGCGGTCTACGCGGATGCCCTCGCAGGGTATGGCGTAGGCAGATGCTAGTGGTATGAGTGTGCAGGGAAATAGATCATCTAGCCTGATTGGGCAAACGATTGACACCTACGAGATCTTGTCGGTTCTCGGCAAGGGCGGTATGGGGGCCGTCTATAAAGCGCGTGATCAAGTGCTGCGCAACCATGTTGCGCTCAAGATGATGGCGGGCCACTTGGCGGAGAACGATGAGTTTGTGCGCCGCTTCAAGTCGGAAGGCATCGCCATGGCGCGGTTGCAGCACCCGAACATCGTTCCCGTGTACGAAGTCGGCGAGTTCGATGGGCAACCCTATTTCAGCATGCAGCTTGTTGAGGGAACGACTCTCGCTCAGCGACTGCAGTCCGGCCCTGTCCCTCCGCGTGAGGCCGTGGAACT
>CAYYHN010000296.1:0-6054 GCA_964471245.1 uncultured Rhodothermaceae bacterium
TGGCGGGCCCGTGTACCTGGTGCTCAGCCGCAACTTCCGGCTGCTGGCCGTCGGCTTGCTCTGCTATGCCACGGCCTTCGGTGTGCTCAAATACACCACGATCGGCCACCAGATCGACGATGTACGCCGCCTGCGCACGGCGCTCGACCCCAACGACGCCTCGCTTCAAGTCCGCCTTGCCAACCAGCGCGTACTCGCCCGCTACATGGCCAACAAGCCGTTTGGTGCAGGTGTGGGGTCGGTGGGGTCGTGGGGGCAGCGCTTCGCACCGGGCACCTTTCTCGCCGAAATGCCTACCGACAGTTGGTACGTCAACATCTGGGTGGAAGGAGGCGTCGTCGGCCTGACGCTGTACCTCGTGCTGATGGCGTGGCTCCTCCTGCAAGGCGGCTACCTCGTCTACCGCCTGCGCGATCCGGCTTTGCGCAATACCATGACGGCCCTCCACGCAGGGTTTGCAGGCATCTTGCTAGCCAGCTATGGCAATGCCGTCCTCGGCCAATTTCCTACCGGCCCGATGATCTACTTAAGCCTTGCGTTCCTCTTCCTTGCCCCCTCGTGGGATGCGCCACCGCAAGAGCCTACGCTTTCTTCTGAAACACGATCCTGACTATCCACCATGCAAACTACATACATCAGCACACCAGCTTCCGTCACGCCGTTGTTCCCGTCCCATCTGCGGCCCAACTTCCTTGTGATTGGCGCAGGAAAATCGGGGACAACTTCGTTGAATGATTGGCTCGGTCAACATCCCGAAGTGTTTATGAGCCCGGTCAAAGAACCGAATTACTTTGCATTGGCAGGTACCGAGCATGTACATCCCGACAAGGATCCAGATCAACGTTTTCAGTACCCGCAGGCTATTTTCGAAGCAGAAGCGTCTGCCAACCTCTTTGCTGATGCCCATCCGGCCCACGTGCGCGGTGAAGTCTCCCCGATGTACCTCTACAGCCCCCTCGCTGCCGAGCGCATTGCACAGACCCTGCCCGATATTAAGCTGATTGCCATCTTGCGCAACCCGGTCGATCGCCTCTATTCGCGCTACTTGCACCTTGCCCGTGAAAACCGCATCCCAGAAGGCGGGCTCGACGCCGTTTTTGAGCAAGGTAACATTTGGTGGCAACGCCGAGATCTCGTCACCGAAGGGTTTTACGCGACGCATCTAAGCCACTACCTGCGTCATTTTCGCCGCGACCAGTTGCGGATCTATACGTACGACGACCTCCGTGCCAACCCCGAAGCCCTCCTCACCGACCTCTTCGCGTTTATTGGCGTCGACCCAAGTTTCAAGGCAGACCGCTCCATTCGTCTCAATGCCTCTGGGTTTGTCAAGAACCCGGTGCTAAACCTGCTTATCGGGCAGAAAAGCCTCCTGAAGCGCAGCATCCAAGCAATCCTTCCGCCTGTCCATCGCCGGCTGGCGGCTTCGCCAAGGTTGCGCCGCTGGGTGACAAACCAGCGCAACCGCAACCTCCGACGTCCACCACTCGACCCGGCGCTCCGACGAAGACTCTACTGCGAGATCTACCAACCCGAAATCGAACGCCTCAGCAGCCTGATTGACCTCGATGTGTCGATGTGGCACGTCGATTAGCGTGCATTTGACGTGCTACTTTATCTGAAGCCTGCCCCCATTCGTCGAGGCAGGCTTTTTTCGTCGACTTGGGCTGACGACTGGTCGATCTCGGGTCAAGAAGGGTGCATAAGCCCCGTACGTTTGGAACGTGGCGCACCGGCCACACTGCTTCTGTTCCTCCTTGCCGTTCTAGTTCCATGTACACGCCTTCCGTCTCCATCATCACTATCAACTACAACCAAGCCGAGGTGACGTGCGCGTTGCTACGCAGCTTACGCGATGTGACGTACCCCCGCATGGAAGTCATTGTCGTCGACAACGGTTCAGCTAATGATGAAGCAGCGACGATCCAAGCTGCCCACCCAGAGGTGCGTGTGCTCCCTAGCCCCGTGAACGGTGGCTTCACGGGTGGCAACAACCTCGGCATGCGCGCAGCAACGGGCGACTACGTGCTGTTGCTCAACAACGATACGGAAGTGCCTGCGGGTTTTCTGGAGCCCCTCGTCGACGTGATGGAGCGCCGCCTTGACATCGGTATTGCCAGCCCAAAGATCTACTACTACGATGTACCAGATTGCATCCAATACGCTGGAAGCACGCCGTTCAACTATGCCACAGGACGAAGCTTTACCCACGGGCACGGTACCATCGATACCGGGAAGCACAACACCTCTGGACCAACGGCTATCGCCCATGGAGCCGCTATGCTGATCCGTCGTGCTGTGCTCGACCGTATCGGCCTGCTGGACGACACCTTCTTCATCTACTACGAGGAGTTAGACTTCTGCGAACGCGCCCAAAAAGCAGGCTATACGATCTGGTATGAGGCGGCCTCTTGGATCTGGCACAAGGAATCGATGACCACCGGCAAAGTAAGCCCATTTAAGACGTACTACATGACGCGTAATCGCCTACTGCTCCTACGTCGCCATGCTTCAGGCTGGACGTTTCTGGCTGGACTCCTGTTCTTCTTAGGCTTAGCCATACCGCGCCAAATTCTTCGTCAAGTCCGGCACCGCCGTTTCGACTTGCTGCGCGCGCTACTCCGCGGTTTCACGTGGCACCTCACGCGCCCAAGATATCGCTTCGAAGCACCACACCTCACTGCACTTTCGCCGCGCACCACCGTGCGTCCAGTTGCGAGCCTCCTTGCTGTCTGAAAGACGCTCAACCTACCTCGCCACTACCCCAGTTCACAAATAGACACTACGAGGTCTATCATGCTCCTGTTTCTTAACACAGCTCTATGGATTTCCTTTGCCGGACTGAGCGTGTTCGTCGGGTACTGGATGCTGCTAGCTATTGCTGGCCGCATTCATCGCATCGATGTGCCTACACCTACCCGTCGCCTGCGGCGCATTGCCGTCCTGATCCCAGCCTACCAAGAAGACGCCGTCATCGTTGATACAGCGCGTCGCGCCTTACTCCAAGACTATCCGGCGCCACTCTACGAAGTCGTGGTCATTGCTGATGGCCTGCAACCGAAGACAATGACTGCATTGCATGCGCTTCCTATTACGGTTGTGCCCGTTCAGTTTGCTCAAAGCACCAAAGCCAAAGCGCTGCGTCATGCCCTAGCGGCTTTATCAACCACGACATTTGACCTCGCCGTCGTTCTTGATGCCGACAACGTGATGGCCAAGGGCTTTCTTGACTATATAAACGCCGCATTTGAAGACGGAGCCACCGTGGTGCAGGGCCAGCGCATTGCCAAGAATGATGCCACCACGTTTGCGTGGCTTGATGCCGCAAGCGAAGCCATCAACAACCATCTCTTCCGGCAAGGGCAATATGCCCTTGGGTGCTCGGCCTCGCTTATCGGGTCGGGCATGGCATTCAACTACGTCTACTTTCGCTCCCTCATGCGCTCGCTCGACGCGGTGGGGGGCTTCGACAAAGCTTTAGAGTTGAGGCTCCTTAGTCATAACCAACGTATCCACTACCTACCTGCTGCAAAGGTGTACGACGAGAAGGTGCAGCGCAGCTCTGTATTCCTGAAACAACGTACGAGGTGGCTTGCAGCCCAGCTGCACTATGGCCGCGAAAGTCTTGCGGCCTCGCTCCGGCTCACCCTACAGCGGCGCTCTGCCGATGCGTTCACCCGCGCGCTTCAACTCGTCCAGCCCCCCCGCCTCCTCATGCTTGGTCTCCTCCCTGCAGGAGCTGCCATTGCAACCTTTGTCCAAGGCATGATAGGCTTCTTCGCTTGGACTGGGCTATTCACAGTCCTTATCGGCACGCTGCTGCTCAGTCTCCCCCGCAGCTTCTACAGCCGCCGACTGGTGTATGCTATGGCCCACCTACCGTGGAGCTTGGGGCTGATGCTGTTGGCCCTGCTTCGCAGCCCTTTTTCCAACCGCACCTTTCTACACACACCGCACGAAGTGACGGCATAAGGCAGCACATGCCTCAGTTCGTCGCACAACACTATAAATCTATGCGTATTGGCATCGAAGCGCAGCGCCTATTTCGCGCACGCAAACACGGAATGGATATCGTCGCCCTCGAACTCATTCGGCACCTTCAACAGTTGGACACGCAACACGAATACATCGTGTTCGTGCGCCCCGGCCCCGATCGTTGCTTGGAGGCCTCGGAAAACGTGACGATCTGCGAACTCCGTGCCCCAACCTATCCGCTGTGGGAACAGGTGGCCCTTCCCCTCGCTGCTGCCCGCATGAACGTCGATGTGCTGCACTGCACGGCAAACACAGCTCCGCTCTGGTGTCCCGTTCCCGTCATCCTGACGCTGCATGATGTCATTTTCCTCGAACAACGCCACCGCATGAAAACGGGCGGCACATGGTATCAGCGCTTCGGCAATGCCTATCGGGCGGCTTTGGTACCTCACGTGGCTCGGCGTGCCGCGCATGTCCTGACCGTTTCCCACTTCGAGAAAGGACGTATTCAAGAGGTACTGGACCTGCCAGTCGAACAACTATCGGTCGCCTACAATGGCGTCAGCAAACGGTTTCACTACGTAGCCGATGCGCAGCAACACGCAACGGTGCGCGCCAGGTACAACTTGCCCGAACGCTTTGTGCTGTTCTTTGGCAATACCGACCCAAAGAAGAATCTGCCCGGCGTCCTGACGGCTTACCTCAGCTACGCCCAGCAAACGGACGCGCCCATCCCGTTGGTGCTCGCCGACTACGATGAAGCCCGGCTCCTCGCTTGGCTCGACGCGCACCAGTGTCGCCACCTGCGCCCGCTGTTCATTCTCCCCGGCTACCTACAGCACGACGATCTTCCAACGATCTATAGCTTGTGTACGCTGTTCCTCTATCCATCCCTTCGTGAAAGCTTTGGCCTCCCAATTCTCGAAGCTATGGGCTGTGGCGCTCCCGTTGTAACCTCATCCTGCGCGTCTATGCCGGAAGTCTCGGGATTCGGTGCTCTGCATGTCGATCCAACTGCACCCCAAGAGTTGACGGACCTGCTCTGCACCTACCTTGCTGATCCCGATCACAGCCTTGCACCATTCCGTCGACAAGGTCCGCAGCGCGCTGCACAGTTTTCGTGGCACCGCACGGCGGCACGCGTACGCGCTTGTTACGAGCGCTATGCCAGAAACTTACAGGAAGGGACACCTTTCGTCGAGCAGCCCGCCCGTTTCACCGATCTGCAAACCGTTTAATCGAGCCGCCGATTCCTCACCGACCGACGAGCGACTCCTGCCGATTCAGGCCCTAGGCTCCTCACCCCTCACAGTACCTTTCGATCAAGCTTTTTTCCTCTTTCAAACGCACAACATCATGAAAACACCGACCTCCCTTGTGACCGGATGCGCGGGCTTCATCGGCTCGCACGTCGCCGAACTTCTGCTGAACCAAGGTCATCATGTAGTTGGATTGGATGACCTTTCTGGCGGCTCACTCGACAACCTGCCACGCAACCTGCGCTTCTACGAAGGCAGCATCACCGATACACACCTCGTCAACACACTGTTCGACACCTATAATTTCGATTACGTGTTTCATTTGGCCGCTTATGCCGCCGAAGGCCTAAGCCACTTCATCCGCCGGTTCAACTACACCAACAACTTGATGGGTAGCGTCAACCTGATCAACGCGTCAGTCAATGCCGGCACGGTGAAGTGCTTTGTCTTCACGTCATCGATGGCGGTGTATGGCAGCAATCAGGTACCGATGCACGAGGACATGACACCAGCGCCCGAAGATCCCTACGGTGTCGCTAAATATGCCGTGGAGCAAGACCTGAAGCAAGCCCACGAGATGTTTGGGTTGGACTATGTCATCTTCCGGCCGCACAACGTCTACGGCGAACGCCAAAACATTGGCGACCGCTACCGAAATGTGATTGGCATCTTCATGAACCAAGTGATGCGCGGTGAGCCGATGACGGTCTTTGGCGACGGCCTCCAGACGCGGGCCTTCAGCTACATCAGCGATGTCGCCCCCATCATCGCCGCTTCGGTGACGCGGCCGGAAGCGTGGAACCAAGTCTTCAATGTGGGA
>CAYYHN010000297.1:0-6041 GCA_964471245.1 uncultured Rhodothermaceae bacterium
AGGTAGCCACTTGCTCTTTGCTCACACGCACCTGTTCCATCGTGTCGCGATTACGCACGGTGACGGTACCCTCCTCCAGCGTGTCGCCATCAACCGTGACGCAGTACGGTGTACCGATCTCGTCCATCCGACGATACCGCTTGCCGACCGAGCCTTTCTCGTCGTACATCACGTTGAAATGTCGCTGCAAGTCAGCTTCGATGGCATGCGCCACTTCGGGCATGCCGTTTTTCTTAACAAGCGGAAAGATGGCGGCTTTGAACGGGGCGACTTCGGGGTGGAACTTGAGCACGGTACGCGTCTCCTTCTCCAACTGCTCTTCGCGATAGGCTTCGCAGAGCAACGTCAGGATCGTGCGATCGAGGCCGACGGAGGTTTCGACCACGTATGGGATGTAGCGCTCGCGGGTCTGCGGATCGAAGTACTCCATCTTCTTGCCCGCATACTCTTGGTGCGCACTGAGGTCGAAGTCCGTGCGCGAGTGGATGCCTTCGACTTCCTGCCAGCCCATCGGGAATTCGTACTGGATGTCGTGCGCTGCATCGGCGTAGTGGGCGACCTTTTCGTGGGCATGCCAGCGCAGCTTTTCAGGGCGGATGCCGTTGTCGAGGTGCCACTGCATGCGCTTCTCGCGCCATGCCTCATACGCCTCCATCTGCGTACCGGGCGCGATGAAGTACTGCATCTCCATCTGCTCAAACTCGCGCATCCGAAAGATGAACTGCCGAGCGACGATCTCGTTGCGGAACGCTTTCCCGATCTGTGCAATGCCAAACGGGATCTGCTGGCGCGCTGTCTCGCGGACGTTGTGGAAGTTGACAAAGATGCCCTGCGCCGTCTCGGGCCGAAGGTAAATCTTGTTGTCGGCCTCTTGGATGGGACCGAGGTACGTCGAGAACATCAGGTTGAACTGGCGCACAGCCGTCCAGTCCGCCACACCCGAGTCGGGCGACTTGATCTCTTCGTCGATGATGATATCGTAGAGCGCTTGGCAGAGTTCGGCGTCTTCCATGTGCAACGCCGCCACAAGGCGTTCGTGCACCGCCGTAGCGCGGTCGTCCTTCTTTTGCAACTTGACGATATGGTTCTCGATCAGCTGATCGGCGCGGTACCGCATCTTCGACGTTTTGTCATCGATCAGCGGATCGTTGAAGGCATCGACGTGGCCCGAAGCTTTCCAGACGGTCGGATGCATCAGGATGGCGGCATCCAACCCGACGACGTTGTCGTGGCGGTAGACCATCGCCTCCCACCAGCGGCGCTGGACATTGCGCTTGAGCTCAACGCCGAGCGGACCGTAGTCGTACGTAGCCGCGAGGCCGCCGTAGATATCGGAAGACTGAAAGATGAACCCGCGCCGCTTGGCTAACGAGACGATGGTATCGAGCGTAGACATGATGTTTCGAAAGTTGAAGTCCAGCGAACCACCTCTGGTGCCATACCGTTGTCGGTCACGATGCCGAACTTGCTGATATGAATAGGCCGTTCTGCTAGAAAAAAAGGGCCTGCGGCCGGACTGGGTCGGCGTGGCCCTGCATTGCGTTGGAAGGGGCAAGCTACCAAGGAAAGCAAGCACGGGCAACAGCCTGCACTTGAAGGTTGCTTGATTTGCCTCGTTCAGCGCTTGTTTTGGCCTCAGAAATAACTTTTATCAGGCTCAACGTCCAGATTTTGCCTATTTCATTTGCCAATCGGCAAATCTTCACCGTCTTTATATATGTATGCAGTTCGCTCACCTGCGCCCACCGCTTCAAACATCGCCCTTGTGTCATGCTTGTCTCCCTGCATATTCGTTTAGCGTACGGTAGCTATTTGCGCCATCCAGATGGCGTACTCCGTCTAGCCGAATTCCTCTTGAGCCGAACCCTACGGCGCGTTCGCCAAAAGCTTGCGCGTTCCCAAGAAATGACGCGCAATCTTGCTGCAGAGGAAGCCAGCCTCCGTCTTCAACAGCGTAGCCTTTCTGCACGTTCGACGGTTTCGCAAAGCGCCTTTGCGAGCCTGCGCCAACGCGTCTGGGTAAACGGAGCTGTGGCCGTTATACTCCTCATGATGCCACTCCTGCTCAGTTTACTCCCAACAACAACCTCAGCGATGGCACCGAACATGTGGGATACGGTGCTCCCCATGCTCACCGTACTGCTTGTTGGTGTGGGTATGGTGATGATGGCACACATTGCGGTGCTGCTGTTTGGTACGCGTACCAAACAAGCCGAGCCAGCACCCCTGCTGCTGTTCTGGGGGCTGCTTTTATTAGCACTGGAACTATGTCTGCTAGCCGTTGTCGATGCATGGGTTACACGGCTTGAGGAAGCACATATGTCGGTGCTCCTCGCATACGGTCTTCGGCTTCTTCCCCTCACATTCCCGCTCATCGGTGGGCTGGCCTGCTACGACTTGTATCGCCACCTCGACGCCTATCAAACAACTCTGCTGCTTCGTCGCGTCACGCATCGGCTGGCACAGATTGATGCGCGTTTGCGGTACAATGAATCGTTCGAGGCCACCAGCTACGAATCCGCCTTGCTCGCCCAGTGGGAAGCCCTCAGTCGCTTTGCCGCAATCCACGACCATCCGGACGCTGCGCCCTCACCTAGCTACACTGCTAGCTTCGACGCCTTCCGCGCCGAAGCCGACCGCCGCTACCGCCTCCCCTACAGCATGGGAACACGCACATACCCCATGCCAGATTCAGTCCATGCGATCAGCGAGGGCGATGGGCATACACGCACTGCATTGGCAAGTTGGTAAGAATAAACGAGGTTGGACGGTGTGCGAGATAGAAGAATGGTATGAGGCAGGCCTTAACTTGATTTACATCAGCCCACGTTCGGCGAACGACGTGTAGGTTGTCCCCGCGATGATCAAGTGGTCATGCACGGGAATGCCCATCAGCTTGCCTGCATCAATGAGTTGGCGCGTCACGCGGATGTCTTCGCGGCTGGGCTCTGGATTTCCTGAAGGGTGGTTATGCAAGCAAATAACCGCTGCAGCATCTTCGAGGATCGCCCGTTTGAAGACGAGGCGCGGTTCTACGATGCTGGCTGCTAAACCACCTTCACTGGCGTTAAAATCCCCCATGATCACGTTCGCGGTATTCAGCAAGACTACCTTGAACACCTCACGCGGCAAATCACGCATACTCGGTGCAAAGACCTTGGCCACATCGGCTGGGCTGTTCACTTGCACCCGTTCGCCGCTGCGCTGCGCCTCCGCGCGTCGCCCAATCTCAAAGGCCGCGATCAGTTGCACCGCCTTGGCTGGCCCAATCCCCGTCACCTGCATCAGCTCCTTCACATCGCGCAGCGAAAGGCGATGCATCGACGAGTAGGTACGGAGCAATGCACGTCCTAATTCTACGGCAGAAAGTGGCCCTGCTTTGGTGCGCGTCCCGGTTCCAAAGATGAGGGCAATCAACTCTGCATCGGACAGTGCCGTTGCTCCTTTCTGAAGCAGCTTTTCACGCGGCCGATCGGCGACGTGCCACTGGTTGATCGGGACGCGGTATTGGATGGCAGGCGCTTCGGCAGTGGGCTCGGACATGGCATAACAGGCGTTGGTTCACCTACTAGACGCACAAACCGGCGTTTGTATCACCTTCGCTTGAAATGGGCCTTAATCTATGAGCTCGTGCCCACCATTTCTAATACTCGTCCATTGGAATGAGGGTATTGAGCAGATCTTCGTTGGTGGGCGACTGCTGCATGTGGCGCAGGAGGGCCTGCATGGCATCGATGGGGCCGCGGCTATTCAAGACGCGGAAGAGGCGGTTGTGTTGATCGACCTTATCGCCAAGAAGTAGTGCTTCGTTGCGCGTACCGCTTTTGCGCAGGTTGATGGCAGGAAAGATACGCTTGTTCGCCATTTCGCGGTCGAGCACGAGTTCAGCGTTCCCGGTGCCTTTGAACTCCTCAAAGATAACCTCATCCATACGGCTGCCCGTACGGATGAGCGCCGTGGCAATGATGGTAAGTGAACCGCCACCTTCGATGTTACGCGCTGCCCCGAAGATGCGACGCGGAATCTGCATGGCGCGGGCATCGAGGCCACCAGAAAGCGTCCGCCCACTGCCGGGGATCACCAAGTTGAAATTGCGCCCCATGCGCGTGAGCGAATCGAGCAGGATGACCACGTCGCGCTTGAGTTCGACGAGGCGTTTTGCATATTCGAGCGTCAGCGTCGAGACGCGCACATGGTTGTCTTCTTCACGGTCGTTCGACGACGCAAAAACCTGCGCCTCCGTTGAGCGGATGAAATCGGTCACTTCCTCTGGGCGCTCATCGACGAGGAGCGCGAGCACCTCAGTCTCTGGGTGATTCTTGGCAAGGGCGGCGGCCATCTGCTTGATGAGAATCGTCTTGCCTGTACGCGGTGGTGCAACGATTAGGGCACGCTGGCCTTTGCCCATCGGTGCGCACAGGTCGACGATGCGCATCGAGAAGTCGGTAGGCCCCGTGGCAAAGTTGAACTTCTCCCGAGGGTAGATGATGTTACCGCTGTCGAAGGCCTTGGTGCCACGCCACGAGTCGGGCGTACCGCCCATTACTTTGAGGACACGGTGCACCTGCATGTCGCCTTTGCGACCTGGACGCAGGGTGCCTTCGAGCAAGACGCCGTCGCGTAGCTTGTGCTTCTGGATGAGGCGAGGGGGCATGAACGGGTCCGCCTCACCTTTGGGCAGAAAGGTCTCGAATGCACGAATAAAGCCGAACTTCTTGTCGCCAATCAGTTCGAGCATACCACGAAATGGTGTTTCAGCCATAGAATCGCAAAGGAGATTGTCGTATTACCAAAGAGACGAGCCGCATCGGCTAGCCAGAGGTGCCCAGATCACCCCGTGCATAGCACGTACCCACATGGCAGTTGGCTAATTGGCTGAGCGGGGATTAACCAAAAGCTGTACCACAATGCCGCCGCAGACGTTATCTTGGCGGGAGGCTGTTGTGGGGGCTCGCAGCGTAGCCGCCGATCGGCGACTGCTTGCGATACCAAGTGGGGCCGCAGAGGCCCAGCATCGCTGCATGCAGCAAAAGAGGGGCGTTGTGACAGGTTTCACGTAGAACGCGCCGTAACTTAGAAGGTTTTCCTACGGGATTCAACCCGCCTAGACTGCTTTTCGATGAACACGACTGCCCAAGATAGCACTGTAGCATCTCCTTCGATGGACGCCACCCGTCTGCATCGCACACGAAATGGCCCGTCCACAGGTGCTCCCGTTCTGCTCTTGCATGGCTGGGGCAGCAGCGCCGCGTTGATGCAGCCCATCGCCGACGCCCTTGCAGATCAGTGGGATGTGCTCAATGTCGATCTGCCCGGCCACGGGAAGTCGCCCGCACCGCCTGTAGGCATGGGCGTGCCCGAACACGCGGCACTCGTGGCCGAACTCATTCGCACCGAGTTTACGCCGCCCGTCACGATCCTTGGCCACTCCAATGGCGGCCGCATCGCGCTCTACATGGCAAGCGAGCCAGACTACGCGCCGCTCATCGAGCGTTTAATCCTAGTGAGCCCATCGGGTATCACCCCAACGCGCACATGGCAATACCACGCGAAGAAGACACTCGCCTCGACACTCAAAGCACCGTTCCAGATCTTGCCGGAGCCGCTGAAAGGCCACGGCCTCGACTGGCTTCGGCACTCGCTCGTCTGGAAAGCTCTGGGCTCTTCGGACTACAGTAAGCTAAGCGGACCCATGCGCGAGACCTTCGTCAAAACCGTCACCTTCCACCTCGACGACGCCGTCCAGCGCATCACCGCGCCGACGCTGCTCTTCTGGGGTGATGGTGACACGGCCGTGCGCCGCGACCAAATGGCAAAGCTCGAAGCACGCATCCCCGACGCCGGACTTGTCACAATCGAAGGCGGCGGACACTATGGTTACCTCGACGACCCCGTACTATTCGAAGCCGCTACCCGCAGCTTCCTCGAAGCCGCCTAAGTACACACATCCTGCCTTTTCCTGAAGCTACCGCATGATTCTATTTTTGGCCTTGATCGCCACCTTGTTTGCCGGTTGGCGCATTTGGCGTCGGCTTCGGTGC
>CAYYHN010000298.1:0-6038 GCA_964471245.1 uncultured Rhodothermaceae bacterium
GGGTTGGCACCGGTGCCGGTGTGCTGCGCTTCCACGATGGTGAACTGGCCGAGGCGTGGACTGGCGACACGGGAGAGCATGCCCCTGACGTACTCACCTTTGCCGAAGATGCCGATGGGACGATGTGGGTTGGTGCCTACGATGGCCTCTATCGTTTCCGCGCTGGCGAACACGGAGGAACGCGCTACACCATGGCCGACGGGTTGCCCGATAACATCATCGTGGCATTGCATATCACAGCTGATGGGGCTGTCTGGATTGGGACGAGTGGTGTAGGACTCGTGCGCTACTACGAGGGTACCTTTTCGACCCTTACCACCGATCACGGCTTGGCTGACAACACCATCTTCCGCATTCTGGCCGATGAAAGTGGTCACTTCTGGATGACGAGCAACCAAGGCATCTCGCGGGTGGCCCACACGGACCTCGACGCTGTCATCGAAGGGGGCGCCGATCGTGTTGCAACGACCGTCTACGGCATGAGCGACGGCCTCAACGTCAAGGAGATGAACGGGGGGTTGCACCCAATGGGTTGGCGTGGCCAAGACGGTCGGCTCTGGTTCCCATCCATGCGCGGCATCGCGATGGTCAATCCGTACGACCTGCATCGCAACCTTACGCCACCGCCTGTGGTTATTGAAAGCTTGATCGTGGACCGGCAGCCTACAGCACTGCAAGCAGGGTTGGAACTTTCCCCGGAGACCCGAAAGATCGAGATATCTTTTGCAGGTCTAAGCTTCATTGAGCCCGAGGGCGTTCGCTACCGCTACCGCCTTGATGGGTACGATGAGGAATGGAGCGATGTGACCGCAAAGCACCAGGAAACGTATACGAACCTCGATCCCGGAACGTACACCTTCGAGGTGGAGGCACGCAACAGCGATGGCATCTGGAGTGAAGCAACCACAGCCATCACGTTTACGCGTCCACCCCGTTTCTTTGAGACGATATGGTTTGGGTTGCTGGTGATTGGTGTCCTTATGGCGCTTGCCGTGGCTGTCTACCGGATTCGCGTCCAGCAGTTGAAACTACGCCAGCGCGAGTTGCAGCGCTTAGTCGATGAACGCACGCGGGACCTGCGTGAAGCCAACGCCCACATCGAGGCACAGGCCGACAAGCTGCGCGAACTGGATCGCTTTAAGACACGCTTCTTTGCGAACATCTCGCACGAGTTCCGCACACCGCTGACCCTGATGATTGGTCCGCTCGAAGATGCTGTGACGGGTGCTTTTGGGCCGCTGCGGGCAGAATTGGGTGAGAACATGGCGATTATGCTGCGCAACGCACGCCGCTTACTACGCCTGATCAACCAATTGCTTGACCTGTCTAAACTAGAGTCGGGTAAGATGACGCTGAATGCGCGCCCGCGCAACCTTGTGTTGTTGCTTGAGGGCATCGTAATGTCCTTCCGTGGTTATGCCAACAAGCGCAAGATCGATTTGCAGTTTACGTGCGACACCGACGCGATTAAACTGTATTACGAGCCCGATAAGTTGGAGAAGGTCTTCTTCAACCTACTTTCCAACGCCGTCAAGTTTACGCCGCCCGGAGGAAAGTTGCGGGTCGATGTTGTTGAACAGCCCGGCGATACCGAGTCGCCGGACGGTTATGTACAGGTGCGAGTCCTTGATACGGGTAAAGGTATTCCAGCGGACCAACTGCCCTACATCTTCGATCGCTTCCGCCAAGTAGACGGGTCAAACACCCGCGAGCATGAGGGAACAGGCATTGGTCTGGCACTAGTCCGCGAGTTGGTCTTGATTCATGGGGGCGCCATCGATGTACAAAGCACCTTGGGTGTTGGCACGACCTTTACGGTGACATTACGCAAGGGCGCGGCGCACTTGCCGGAAGCTAGCGTGTTACCTCTCGACCGAGACCTCGAAGAAGAGGACAGCATAACCACCTCGGCAGCGAATGTCATCGACGAAATGTACGAGACGGATGCGCAAGACAAGCAACTGGTGGCTTCCACCAACACTGCGGCCGAGGATGCCCCGCTCATTCTTGTCGTGGACGATAATCCCGATGTTCGTACCTATGTGAGCGGAGCGCTTACTGGTTATCGGGTGACGACAGCAGTCGATGGGGAAGACGGTGTGGCGAAGGCGCGTGCGTGCATACCCGACCTCATCATCACGGACTTGATGATGCCAAAGCTCGATGGGAACGGACTATGCCGAGCCCTCAAGGCTGATCCCAATACACGGCACATCCCAATCATTCTGCTCACAGCCAAGACGTCGCAGCAGGCCCTGATTGAGAGCTTGGAACATGGGGCCGACGAGTACATGGCCAAGCCGTTCAACACCCGCGAACTGCATACCCGTATCAAAAACTTACTCCGCTTGCGTGCTCAGGAACGTGAACTGAAAGAGTTTAATGAGACGTTGGAGCAAAAAGTACACGATCAGTTCCAGCAGTTAGTGACGGAGCGCGAAGCCTATGAGGCCGAACTGGTAGCGGCTAAAGAGCGAGCTGAAGAGTCAGCCGTGCTCAAAACGGCCATCCTCAACAACATGAGCCACGAGATCCGCACGCCGTTGTCAGCTATTCTCGGTTATGCCCAACTCCTTGGTATGGAACTCGACGGCGAACACTTCGAGTTCGTTGAGTACATCAACCAGAACGGTCAGCGCCTATTGCGTACACTCAATTCGATCCTTGATCTCTCTCGGTTGGAATCCGACAACGTGGCTGTTGAACAGCAGGCAGTGAATCTTGCAGATGCTGCGTTGGCATCGACCAAGCTCTTGCAGGCCATGGCAACCAAGAAGGGGTTGGCACTGCGGATCGAAGCTACAGACGAGGATGTAGTTGCCCAAGCTGATCGCGGAGCTATTGATCGTGTCCTGAATAACTTGGTTGGCAATGCCATCAAGTTTACAGACGAAGGTAGTGTGATTGTGCGGCTCGAAAATGATGGCGATACGGCGGTGCTCCACGTCGAGGATACTGGGGTCGGGATCAGTGAGGCATTTTTGCCGAACCTCTTCGAGGCCTTCAAGCAAGAATCGAGTGGAATGACCCGCTCACACGAAGGGAGTGGTTTGGGGCTTGCCATCACACGTCACTTGGTTCAGCTCATGCATGGCAACATTGAGGTGACAAGCACCAAAGGGACTGGGACATGCTTTACACTCCGGCTGCCTCGCTACCGTCAGGTTGAGCAGCCAACGCCCGCTCAGCCAGCGCCTGATGAGGCTCGCATGGTACGTGCCGCAACCGACCACGCACGCACCGACCGCCGTGCAGAAGACCGGGCTGCACAGCAACGTGCAGGTTCAGACACATCGCCTAGTAGTCAGGCAATTTCTGGTACGAGTAGTACAAATAATGGCCCGATGTCGATTTGATCACTACACGGCATGATGTAGCATGGCGGGCATCTGGTGGCAAACTGGGTGCCCGTTTTGCATACATGGTAAATGTTGTCTCCTATCGCCCACTACTTAAAATTGCTGTTCGCACTGTCGATACAAACTTTGGTGCAGCTTTGCGAAAGCGTCGTCTTGCTGCACCGATGAGGGATTTTCATTTCAGTTGAAGGACGCTGCTGTGCCTGTGGTGTCTTTACTGGTTCAAGAACTGCCCTGCTGCAGTTGGTGTTTGATCTATGCGCATGCAATCGGTATGGCAAGTGGGCCTACTCATGGTAGGCAGCATGGTGTTGGGCGCGATGCAGTGTCACGGGCAAGTCCTTGCCGATGTGTCATTGGATCCCAACAAACCCTTGACACAGTTCCATATAGACGCGTGGACTACGGCTGACGGCCTACCCCAGAACCAAGTCAGCAGCATTACGCAGACGCCCGACGGCTACCTCTGGATGCTGACTATGGAAGGGATTGTTCGCTTCGACGGGCAGCAATTCACCCGCTTCGCCGCTGCCGATATGCCACGGACAGCTTCCTATGCCTTCGAGGTTGCCCCCGACGGCGCATTTTGGCTCGGATCTGAACGTGAGGGTGTCATCCGGTATCACGAGGGCACCATCCAAACGTGGACGCAGGCAACGGAACCTGCTGTTACCATGCTGTATGCTATTCATGTTGCGCCTGACAGCTCCGTATGGCTGGCAACCAATGGGGGGCTTCTCACTTACGAGAATGACCGGCTCCTTCAGTTCACGGAAGCTGATGGATTGCCTTCGAACCGTGTGATCAACCTTGCTTCAGATGAGCAGGGAGCCCTGTGGATTAGTACCCAAAAGGGTCTGGTGCGATACACGAACGGAGTATTTGTAGACGTGTTACCTGAACTGAAGGAGCCGGTCTACCGCGTGTTGCCTACACGCAATGGCGCAGTTTGGCTGACTACAGAACACAGTGTCTTACGCTGGCAGGCTGGTGCATTAGAAGTTTTTGGTGAAGCACACAATTTGCGACCCAGCATTCCCACGGATCTCTATGAAGCTGCCAATGGCACGGTCTGGGTAGCTACGACAGCAGGCTTGCATCGGTACGATGGTGATACCTTCAGTGTGCTGCCGCAGCATCGGATTGGCACATCTCCGATCATTACCATGTTTGAGGACCGTGAGGGTAGCTTGTGGCTGGGTACGGAAATCGATGGTTTGCGGCGATTGAATCAACTTCCCATCACCAACATCGGGCAACCTGAAGGGTTGACGGTTAATCATACGTGGTCCGTGTATGAAACGCGTGATGGGGCGCTTTGGGTAGGCACGCAGCATGGTTTGAATCGCTATCATGCGGGCGAGGTGACCCGTTACATTGCTGGGCGCGACTACGCGGCACAGCAAGTGTTTGTGATGGAGGAGGATGCCGCGGGCACGTTATGGATTGGCACCAATAAGGGGCTTTTCCGCTGGCAAAAAGGGCGTATAGCGCCTTCCTCCTTTGGCACGATAGGTGGCGTGAGTGCGCTGCATGCGGCGCACGATGGCAGCTTATGGGTCGGTACACGTGAGGCGCTATATCGTATAGAGGGCGATACCGTAACATCCTACGATGACGTGGATGGAATGCCCAACATCCATCCACGTCTATTTCACGAGGGCTCTGCCGGACGCCTATGGATTGCTACTCGCACCGGACTTGCATGGCTTGATGATGATGGGCGCACCATCCGTCATGGTTTAGGTGTAGCTGCGCTTGATGAAGAAGCGATTCTTAGCCTTGGCAGCGACCAAGACGGGGCATTGTGGGTGGCTACGGTAAATCATGGTTTGTATCGTGTAACCGGTAAACGTGTTGATCACTTTGACAAAACCAGTGGCCTCCCTTCAGATCATGCGTATGCCTTTCTCGATGATGGCAACGGCTATCTCTGGATGAGCAGCAACCTCGGCCTTGCCAAAGTTGCAAAAGCCGATCTTATGGCATGGGCCGACAGCACCTTGGCCAGCGTTCCCGTACGCATGTTCGACGAACGGGACGGTATGCGTAGCCGTGAAGCCAATGGTGGCACGCAGACGGCTGCCATCCGCCTAGCCGACGGCTCCTTCGCGTTTGCTACCGTTGGCGGTGTGGCACTCGTCGATCCTAATCATTACGGCTTGGGCGCGGTGCCGCCAAGCATGCACCTCGATCGCATGCGTATCGACGGCGAATCGTATCTGCCTGACACGCCGCTCATCCTTGACTATGGGCGCTACAACGTAGGGTTTGAGTATTCGGGTGTAAGCTTGCTCGTACCCGAACGCGTAACGTACCAGTACCGCCTTGATGGCGTTGATGCTGACTGGATGGATGCGGGCGCGCGCCGGTACGCATTCTACTCCAACCTTGTGCCAGGCACCTACACGTTCCGTGTACGCGCGCGCAACCTAGACGGCGAATGGCAGGAAGCAGAACCCTACACGTTGCAGATCGAGCAGATCTACACGCAGGCGGCCTTTCTGGTGGGCGTACTGCTCGTCTTGCTCGTAAGCGGTTTGTTGATTGTGCTGGTTCGAGCCCGCCGACTCCGACGGCATCAGCGCAATCTAGAGCGGCTTGTCGATGCGCGCACCAATGACCTCCGTGAGGAGAAGGAGCGTACCGAAGAAGCGCTGCGTATCATCCGTGCGCAAG
>CAYYHN010000299.1:0-6025 GCA_964471245.1 uncultured Rhodothermaceae bacterium
GGTGTTTCTCCAGCGGATCGACGAAGAAGAAGACGGCGTGGCAGGTACCTGTAACAACGCGTTCGGCGATCTGCACATCACCGCCGAGCGGGCCGGAGAGGTAGCGGTGGACCTCCAGCTTGGCTTGCTCGTGGATGAGCTTGCCCGTCGTGCCGGTGCCAACGAGCTCGAAGCGGCTCAGCACCTCTTTGTTCTGGATGGCAAAGCCAATCATCTCGGCTTTTTTCCCATCGTGGGCGATCAGGGCGATGGTGCGGCGGGTCTGGTGCATGGGTTAGCGCGGATCAGGTCGTGGTGGCGGGCCTCGCGGCTAGATAACCATTTACGCTGCATGGACATACCGTATGGACACGAAAAAACGGCGAAGGGCAGCGCTATCGGGGGATCTGCGCAGCCTTCACCGTTGTCTTCGTGGGTGAATGTGAAAAGAGGGGCGACCAGCGACGGGTTAATTTCGGCTGTCGTAGTAGTCTTCGCGGAGCACACGCGTGATCTGGTCCGCGCTAAAGTCGGCGAGGCGGGCGAAGCCTTCGGCCATCTCTTCGGTCGACAGCGTAGAAAGGGCGCGGGCCGAGAGGACATTGCCTCCGCTGCCACCAATGCCGAAGATGCCATGCTCGACGGGCTCATGCTCGTGCACGTCGTATTTCCAGATGACGCGGTCTTCGGTCGGGTCGATCAAGTACACGTCGGCATCCAAGAAAAAGTGGACGGCGCCATCCCATGAGTCTGCCG
Organism: uncultured Rhodothermaceae bacterium; assembly: GCA_964471245.1. Taxonomy (GTDB): domain Bacteria; phylum Bacteroidota; class Rhodothermia; order Rhodothermales; family CAYYHN01; genus CAYYHN01. The sequence continues at coordinate 736 of CAYYHN010000299.1, forward strand.
TCAGGCCATAGTCGTGGACCTTAATGTCGAGGATGTAGTCGGCACGGCGTGGGTTGTTGACAGGGCGATAGCCGAGGTAGCGCGACGTTTGTAGCAGCGATTGGCGCGCAATACGCTCGGCCACGTCGATCTGGTCGAGGGCTTCGTCCATGCGTTTGCCTGCGCGGTAGGCTTCACGTTCTTTATAGATGGCCGTTCCGAGGCGTAGCGCCGTCGCCCACGGGCGGTCACGGTCGATCCAGAAGGCGTTGTCGCTGAAGATGGCCGGACGCGGCGGAATGGCGGCGACGACGGCTGCTGTGGTCTCGTCGAAATTGTAGTCCTCAAGATGGTTGGACGACGAGCAGGCAACAGCAAGAAAGGCTAAGCTGGCAAGCAGCAGGGGGCGAACACGTGGTGACAAATGATGCATGAGAGGCTCCGGAGGTGATGGAACGAACAGGTGACGTGCGACGCCCGTGGTGTAGCGGTCGGGGCGAAATGAAAAACCCGGACCGTGTGAAGGCTCCTCCTCGGCACTGCTTCCCACCCAGTCAGCACTGCTTCCTCATCACGTCGGAGTTTCACACGGTCCGGAGCGTCGCGCTATCCCGTACCAAGACCACATCCGTGCCAACACGCGCCAACGTGCCAGAAACGGTGTTCTTGGGGGAGGAGTGTCTAGAAAAGTATGCAGTTTTATGTTTGCGCCGTGCCTGAGGATGGGCGGTTTGGGTGTGGGAGGCTGGGGGGATGGGTGTGTGGGGAGGATGGGAGGTGTGGGGAGAATGAGATATGTCAGGCATGCAGGGTGGTAGCCGACTAGGTCGATTCGGCGAGGGCTTGGTAGAGCCAGAGGCGGGCTTTTTGCCAGTCGCGCTTGACGGTTCGTTCCGAGATCGCAAGGGCGGCGGCGGTTTCGCTGACGGAGAGCCCGCCGAAGTAGCGGCATTCGACCACTTGGGCAAGGCGCGTATCGAAACGTGTAAGTTGTTCTAGGGCTTCATTGAGTGCTAAAACGTCCGAGGCTTGCATGTCGAGTGCTTGTTCGGAGCCATCCAAGGTCTTGAACACCTGGCCGCCGCCGCGCTTTTCTGCCGTGCGCCGCCGCGCGTAGTCGATCACCACAAACCGCATCGCGCGTGCAGCCAGCGTCATGAAGTGCCCCCGATCCCGCACGTCGAGCTTGGTTTGGTCGGCCAGCCGCAAGTAGGCTTCGTGGACAATGGCCGTGGTATTGAGCGTGTGGCTACGCTTACGCTGCCGATGTGCGAGGCTGTGGATCTCATCGTAGAGCAGCGGGAGGAGGTGCTCCATGAGTTCCTCGGGGGCCTCACGGTGGGCCACCAGAAGCGCGGTCACATCGGCAGGGGTGGGCATGATAAACGAGTCGACACAAAAAGAGACGCGCTTATCGATACGCATTTCTGCGCCATTTTTCAACTATAGCTTATGATAACGCTTAGGAGTCTGAGTCATGGCAAACGATATAGTAGACTCAGAGGGCGTTGAGGTTTTGGATTCGCAGGCGAGCGGCGTGAGATGGCGAGGACAGCCGGGCGCGTTTTGTGAGTTCGTAGCAGCGCTACGGGCACGCAAAAGAAGCCGGGATAGACCGCCAGATCACCTCGCGCAGCCCGACGTCAGAATCCTCAACGCCCTCTCATGCTGCTGCGTCAACTTCTTCGAGCAGCAACGCCTCGTATTGGGCCTGCTGCTCGGGTTTACCCCATGTTTCGTAGAAGGTAGCGACAAAACCTATTACTCGTTGCGTTAACGGGTTGTTAACCCCGTGTACCTCATCAAAAAGTGTATAGGCCCGTAGATAATGTGGCTCGGCTTCGGCGAATCGTCCTTGGTCGGCGATACAGCGACCTAAGCGCAGGTACGTATTAGCATGACGAATACCCTCCTCAGGGTAGGCTGCTCGAAAGCCAGCAAGTGCCTCGCGCAACCATTGCTCCGACGTGGCATACTGCTTGTCGAGGTGGTACATAGCACCGATGTTATGCTTGCGGAGTGCAACGTTGGGGTGATCGGGACCTAGTTCAACTTCTTCTTCGACGAGTACGGCTCGCATAATTGCCACTGCTTCTGCGTACCGTTCCATACCTTGCCCATAGAGTAGGGCAAGATTGCTTCTGATATTTCGAATCAACGGATGGCCTTCTCCATAGAGTCGTGTCCTCATGGCGATGGCTTCTAGGTAAAAGGCCTCAGCTTCTTCCAGCCTATTCAAATCATGATAGAGTGAACCCAAGCCATTCAGTGCATACGTGATGTTGACATGGTCGCCTTGGTAGACAGCGCGGAAGCCTTCGAGCACCTCCGTGTAAATCGTGTCAGCTCGATTATAGTCTCCTTGGCGCACGTAGAGGTCGCCCAAGTTGTACTTTCCTATGAGGTAGCTTGGATGGTTAGGAGGGAGCCGCTGTTCGGAAAGGCTCAGGGCTTCTTCATAAGCTAAAGCTGCCTCTTCAAAACGGTCGAGACGGACCAAAAGAATTCCTCGGTCTGTCAATGCATAATCGAGCACCTCTTGGGCATCGGGCGTATCCAGTGGCCGCAAGAGGGTAATGCTTTCGTCGATTAACTGGAGTGCGTTATCTGTTTGGCCAAGATCGAAGGCGAGATTGCTACGTAGCCTGAGGTTGGCAGCTCGTTGAAACCGGTCTTCGGGAAAGAAGATCAGCAATAGGCTATCACTGCGCAGAAGGAGCGAATCGGCTTGTGCCGCAAATCCTCTTGTACGGGCAATGATAGCGGCTTCATGCAGCACCTTGACTTCTTGGAACACGTCATCAGCTTTGCGAAATGAAGTCAGTGCTTGTTCAGCTAATGCATAGGCTTCGTCATCTTCCGACAAATTATGATACACCTCCATCAGGATGCGGTACAACTCGCCTTGGAGTTCGGGTTGTCCTGCCAAATCGTCTTCTATTTTCGCACGTCCTTCGTCCAAGACTTGGCGCACCGAAATATCGGCACCTAAGTTTTCGCGCGGATCCGAGGCTTCGAAGAAGCTTGCCATAAACTCTGTTACGGCTTCTGCACGGTCGCGCTCTTCTGCAATCTCAGCTTGTTGACGACTGCTAGTGATAGCTAGTACTGTAGAGACAACGGCTAAGCTGGTGATAAGCACAGCGATCACACCACTTGTCGCAACCGCCGTACGGTTGCGTTGCACAAACTTGCGTACGCGATATCCAACGCCATCAGGCTGAGCTGCTACTGGTAGGCCGCTTAAATAGTTGGTCACATCACTGCCTAAGGCTTCCGCACTGGGATAGCGACGCACAGGCTCTTTGCGCAAAGCCATCAACACCAAGTGATCTAGCTCGCCACTGAGTTCTCGACGCAGCCGCTCGGGGTCGGTAGGCACCAAGGCACCTTCGCCCTTGCCCGTCGTTACGGCTGTGCTGGGGCGTGTGGGTTCTTCCTCTAAGATCGCTCGCTCCATTTCCCGCTGGGCACGCTCCGCCAGACGGAAGGGGCGTACGCCGGTGAGCAACTCGTAGAGCAGCACACCCAACTGATAGACATCCACCGCCGTCGTGATGCGTTCGCCGCGTACTTGCTCAGGGGCGGCGTACTCGGGTGTCAGCAGCCGCAGGCCGGTGCGTGTGTGCACGGCTGTCATGGTCGTCTCTTCGGTCAGCAGCTTGGCAATACCGAAGTCAAGCAGCTTGACGTGGCCTTCGGCTGTGACGAGGATGTTCGACGGCTTGAGGTCGCGGTGGACGACGAGGTTCTGATGGGCGTGCTGCACGGCTTGGCAGACCGTGCGAAACAGCCGCAGCCGCGCCTTGGTGCTTAGTCGTGCCGTGTGGGCGTAGTCGGTGATGGGTGTACCCTCGATGTACTCCATCGCAAAGTAGGGGCGGCCGTCTTCGGTGAGGCCGCCGTCGTAGAGGCGGGCGATGTTGGGATGTTGGAGCGCGGCGAGGATCTGGCGTTCGTACCGGAAGCGCTGCAGGATGTCGTCGGTGTCGAGGCCGCGGCGGACGACTTTGAGGGCGACGGTCTGCTGGAACTGGCCGTCGTTGCGCTGGGCTAGGTAGACGGAGCCCATACCACCGCGCCCGAGCAGACGTAGGATACGGTAGGGGCCGACGGCTTCAGGGTGCTTATCGTGCTCGTCGAGCGCTTGGGGGACGAGGTCGTGGGCAAGTTGGTCGACGTGTTCGCCGAGGCGCAGGTCAGCATCGTGCTCGTGGGCAAGCAGTTTCAGGACTTCATGGCGGAGGTCGTCGGGTACGTCGTGGGCATCGAGGTAGGCTGTGCGTGCCTCCGGCGACAAGTCGAGGAGTTCATCCAGCAATTGGTTCAAGCGATGCCAGCGGTTGGTATCCATCAGGAAGATGCAGAATCGTGATCAGGGTGGGACGGCAACGGGGTGTTACCCTTTAACTCGCATTGTCATGCCAAGACGGGCCATCACCATGGCCCATTACAAGATAATTGTTTCGAGAATGACGAAGCGGCATGGCCCCGTTCGCTTGCGAAATGCGAGCTAGGTGGGTGAAGCCCTCTCTGAATAACCATCCTCCTTGCTTGCTATGTTTGCTCATGTACTGGGCCGCGCCCCTTCATTGTCACGCTGTATGGTGTTTGCCTTGTTGTTGGCGAGTGCCCTGAGTACGCCCGAACTCTACGCGCAAGATTTGCAAGTCGTTGTAGAGCCTGTGGATGGATTCACGGTAGGCGCCCCGATCAGCGTTCCGGTCACCCTCACCACGTCGCCCGCTGGGCATGCGCCGATCTATGCGCTGGGCTTTACGCTGCCGTTCGACGCGTCGGCGTTGACCTTCTGCGGCATCCAGATCGAGCCCCATCATCTTGCGAAGGACATGCAGATGATCATCAACGACACCGTGCCTGGCCAAGTGAAGGTGGCAGCGGCCGCAGTCCAGCCGCTCCAAGGCATCGGCCCGCTCTTGGCGCTCTGCTTCCAGCCGACGGCGACGGCCACGTCTACCCTCGCGTTCAGCGCTTTTGCATTCAATGAAGGCACCCCGAGCGTAGCCTCGACGAGTGGCACGGTGCGCATCATCGAAAGTGGCGATTTGACAGGCGACGGCGTACCCAGCGTGCTGGATGCTTCCTTGATTCTGCGGCACGATGTCGGCTTTGAAGATGACACGGCCGAGGTGCCGCTGCCGCTCTCGGAGACCAACCAGCGGATCGCCGACGTGACGGGAAATGGCAACGTGTCGCCGCTCGACGCTGCGTACATCTTGCGCCTCGCCGCTGGTGTCATTACCTGTTTACCGTTGGTCTGTACAAGTTCGTCGTCGGCTCCGCAGGGCCA
>CAYYHN010000300.1:0-6025 GCA_964471245.1 uncultured Rhodothermaceae bacterium
CCAGAGACGACCGAGATGGGGCCCGGCTCGGACACGTCGACGGCCCCCGCGGCGGCCGACCCCGAGCCCCCCGAGCTCCCCGATCCCCTCCAGGAGGTCATGGACTCGCCATACCTCGAGCAACTCTGCGGACGCTGGCCCGACGCGATGGGCCCCGCCGAGCGGTTCGTCGATGATCTCTCAAACTGGTACATCCGCCGCAGCCGCCGCCGCTTCTGGTCGGCGAAAGAAGGCGGGACGAGCAGTCCAACTGATAAGCTGGCCGCCTACCAGACCGTCTACGAGAGCCTGATGGCCGTCGCCAAGATGATGGCCCCTATCGCGCCGTTCTACGCCGAGTGGCTCTACCAAGCCCTCAACGACGTGACAGGCCAAGAGGCAACAGAGTCCGTGCACCTCGCGTTGTTGCCTACGCATGATGACAGGGCCAAAGACGAAGCATTGGAGCATCGCATGGACTTGGCCCGCACGATCTCGTCGGTGGTGCTCGCCTTGCGCAACGAGAGCCAGATCAACGTACGACAGCCCTTGCCGCGCATCATGGTCGTGACGGGTACAGGTGTCGAGGAAGCGGTGATCGAGCAGGTGAAAGCCATCATTCTGAGCGAAGTCAACATCAAAAATATCGAATACGTCCACGGCGCGAGCGATGTGGTACACCGTTCGGCCAAACCCAACTTCAAGCGCCTCGGCCGCCGCCTCGGCAAGCTTATGAAGGGCGTCAACAAAGCCGTGCGGGCACTCACCGAGGAGCAAATCGATGCGTATGTCACCAGCGGGAGCCTGACGCTGTCCATCGATGGGCAGGACGTGGTACTCGAAGGCGACGAGCGCGACATCGCCAGCGAAGGCATCGCTGGGTGGCTCGTCGGGCAGGAGCGTGGCGTGACGGTTGCGCTCGACACGACGATCTCGGACGATTTGCTTGCGGAAGGGTTGGCTCGTGAGGTCATCAACCGCATCCAGAACATGCGCAAGCAAGCGGGCTTCGACGTGATGGATCGCATCCACGTACAGTACCAGACCAGCGGTGCGCTCGCGGCTGCGCTCGATGTGCATGGCACGTGGGTACAGAACGAGACGCTGGCGCGCACTTTGGTCGCCGAGGCCGAGCCAGGTGGCGTATTGGTCCAAGATTTCGAGTTGGGCGATGCCAAGCTTACCTTGGGCGTCGAACGGGTCGCCTCCAATTAGCAAAATCAACGTGACACACGGTCTGCCAGCCGCTGTCATTCACTTTAAATCAAAGGGTAGCCCCATGGCTGAAGCAAAAAACACCTCCGCAGACGGACGGGTCACACCGTTTACCGACGAGGAACTAGAAGTCTTCCGCAACCTGATTATCGAAAAGCGACGGAAAGCGCACGAAGATGTGGACGAAATCCGGGAGCAACTAGCCGATGCCCGTGAACAGGCTGAGAATGACACAGCCTATAGTTTCCACATGGCCGATGCTGGAACGGACGCTATGGAACGTGAGAAGATGTTTCTCATGATTGCACGTCAGCAGAAGTTCATTGGCCACCTCGACCGTGCCCTCGACCGCATCGAGCGAAAGACGTACGGCATCTGTAAGGTGACAGGCAAAGCCATTGCCAAAGAGCGCCTCATGGCCGTGCCCCACACGGAAACGTCGATTGAGGCCAAGCTGGCACAGAAGAAATAGCACCGCGTGTGTGGATACACCGTAACGGGCCGCCTTGTATGTGCAGGGTGGCCCGTTTTGCATCATAGGCCTTGAACCCCAAGACATTTTCGCCGTAGAAGCCGCTCGCTACACTCCACGCGCCTCTCATTTGGTCTGCCCGTTCATCTTCATGCGCATTGTTGGCATCCTTCTCGGTATCCTCGCTGTCGATCAGTACACAAAATTCTCGATTGCCAGCACGATGTACCGTGGGCAGTCTACGCCGCTTTTGGGCGACTGGTTCAAGTTGACCTTCACCGAGAACCCTGGCGTGGCGTTTGGCTTCGTTTTTGGCAGCCCACTCACTGTGACGCTGTTTGCCTTGGGCGCAACGCTCATCATCATCGCCTACTTCACGCGGGTTCAGCGCTACTATCGGCCCTACAGCACGAGCCTGCTTTTCATCATCGGCGGTGCACTTGGCAACCTTACTGATCGCATCTTCTACGGACCTTTTTGGGGCTACGGCGGCTGGTTCGAAGGGCGCGTCGTCGACTTTGTCCACCTCGACTTGTGGCACGGCTACCTTCCAGCAAGCGTACCGCTGATCGGTGGCACGCCGATGGCCCTCCTGCCCATCTGGAACCTGGCCGACATGGCGATTATAGCAGGTGTGATCGGGTTGTTGGTGCACCAAGGCGGATTCCATGCGGCCCTCATCAAAGCGGCCAGCGACGCCGCAGCGGGGGCAGAAGTGCCTGCTGCTGAAGGTATCGCAGAGCCAGAGTTGGCGCCCGTCGAGGTCAGCCCTGTAGCTGCTCCAGATGGGCCGACAGGCCGCTAGGGCTATTGCTGATAGCGTTCCAACTGCTCGCGCAAATACTTCAACGCAAGGACGATATGGTTGTTGACGGTTTTGGGTGTTAGGCCCATGAGGCGGGCAATCTCGTCGTGACTGAGGTTTTCGTAGCGGCTGAGCATGAAGGCTTCGCGGCGGCGTTCGGGCATGGCATCGATCCAGCGCAGGATTTGCTCGTTGAGGCGAGCGGCATCCATTTCGGCAGCCGTGGTGGCTTCGTGTTGCAACTCGTGGGCCGCGTCTTCGAGGGTGTCGGTGGCGTGGCGTTTCTTGTACCGCTCATGGTTGAGGGCGTAGTTGCGCACCATCTGGTAAAGCAGTGCCTTCAACGAGCGCTCGGGATCGATGGTCGCACGGATGTGCCAGAGTTTCGCAAAGACGTCTTGAAGGACATCGTGCGCGGCGTCGCCATCGTGTGTGATATAGACGGCGTAGCGGAGGAGCGGATCGTAGGTAGCGTCAAAGAGTTCTGCGTAAGCCCAGCGCGCTCCGTCTCGGAGGCCCAGACTCCAGCGGCGAAACTGGTCGTCGGTAAGGGCTTGCATGATACGCGCGTGGAAATCCTGAGCAGGAGGTGTGAGCCCTACAGATTACCACAACGGCATCCAGTCGTTGTTCAAATCGCAGCGAAAATGACACCCGCCAATGGGTGTTGCGTTATTTCGAAGCACCACCTTTGGGCTTGCCGCCCTTCTTCCAACTGAGTTGCTTCTGGTATGCTTCGAGTTGGTCCCATGCGCCCTCAGCTGCTAGCCGTGCCTGCTCCGGCCACACCTCTTCGTTCGCGATTTGCTTCAAGCGATCCGAGCCGTATTGATCGAGCCATTCGCGCAACTGCTCAACAGAAGTGTCGGCCAACTGGGCGAACGTGTGAATCCCGCAGCCGTTGAGGAGTGCTTCCATTTTCTTACCAATGCCCCAAATCTTCCTGAGATTATCCGGCTTCGTGGGCTCAGGCGTTGGTTCGGATGCCGTATGTATTTCTGCTGCTTTGGGGCTTTTAACATCCGATGACGTTTCCTGCGTAGGATCTGAACCAATCAGTTCGGAGATCGGTGTTGATGCATCGAGCAATGGTGCGGGTGTAGACTCCGCTAAGACAGGTTTGGCGGGAGCCGAATCAGGAAGATTGCCGAGCGAGATTTGGGGCGGTAGAACTGGGACGGGGGTGTTTGGTATTATGGCGCTTGACGTTGGCACTTCCTCTAAATTACCAGCATGATCGACTACGTCACGCGCGGCTTTCGTAAAGGCGCGGCGTGGCGTAGGGTTGGGCAATGCGGGTCCGGGCGTTTGAAGCGTTCGCGCTTCCAACTCTGACAGGCGGGTTTGCAAGGATTCGCTTTCTTGTTGCAATGAGAGGCTGGCCACTTCCATCGCCTCTCGTTCTGCCTGCATGCTCGCCCGCTCCCGCTTGAGTCGGTCGAGTTCTGATTGCAAGGCGGTGCGTTCGGCCTCGGCAGTGGCTTGGCGGGTGGCTTCGGCTTGAGCATGTGCCTCATGCAACGTCGCAATTTGCGATGCATAGGCTGTCGCTTGCGCCATGGCTTTCGATGCCTGTCTTTGGGCAGCATCTCGGTCGCTATCAGCAGTTCGCTGCCGTCGATCCCAAATATCGGTCAACTCGTCGACGCGGCGGCGGCAGACCCGTACATGCAGGAACCAACCAATCAAAACGCCAGCGAACGCGGCACCTATAAGGCTAAGAATCCAATAGAGCGTCATGCGAGCAGGTCAGGTCAGGTAAGAGGAAGGCGTACGTACGTAGCGCCAAACAGGCAACCGGGGAGTGTATCGCCAAGTTTGAACAATTGATACTGCAGATGCAAGAGGCCTATGCGTACAGATAAGGCTAAAACGTCAAGAAAATGCACCTAACATACCTTTAGTGAACGTAAATAACGACAAAAATGGTGATGCGTGTCCGCTGTGCTGCTGGTAACGTATCATAGCTTTGTGAAGGTAACGTCCTGCCGGAACAGACAACCTCGTGATGCGACACATAACTTATTGCTTTTCATTGTTTTGCTATGCCTATGTTCGACCTCTCTGCCTTTGCACGGTACCGATCCCTTTTGAATGACTGGGATGCTTTCGAAGCTGCCCTGCATCGTCCATTGCCAATATGTATTTGGGCAAATACGTTGCGCATTTCGGCTGTAGAACTGGCCAATGAATTGGCGACATTGGGCATCACCACTGAGCCACTCGCATGGTGGGCCAACGGCCTACGTTTGACTTGCAAAGCTGACCTCGCGCACACGCTTCCGTACCTGACGGGTTGCTTTCACATTCAAGAGGAAGTCTCGATGGTACCACCCTTATTGCTTGACCCAACTCCCGGCCACCGGGTGCTGGATCTTTGCGCGGCTCCGGGCAACAAATCTGCACAACTCGCCGTGCAGATGGCAAACATGGGCACGTTGGTGGCCAATGATCGCAGTCGTCAACGGCTGTATGTGGTGGGCAGCACCATCGCACGGCTAGGCTTGGTCAACATGGTAACGACAGCGTATGATGCCGCTAACTATCCAAAAGGGAGTGGTTTCTTTGATCGCATCCTTGCCGATGTGCCATGCTCTTGTGAGGGGACCTCGCGGAAGCACCCAGCGGTGTTACAGCACGCAAGTTCCGCCATGTCGCGCACGCTGGCGCGCACGCAACGGCTCATCCTCGACAAAGCCGTACAGCGGTGCCGCTCTGGTGGTCGCATTGTGTATTCGACGTGTACGTATGCGCCTGAGGAAAACGAAGCCGTCGTTGATACAGTGCTACGTGCTCATCCCGAAACCTTACGCTTGTTGCCAGCACGGTTGCCTCACTTCATTGGGACACCGGGCCTGACGGAGTGGGACGGCGCTTCGTACGTGCCTGAAATGCACCACACGCTTCGGATTTGGCCGCACCAGCAGGATACGGGTGGGTTCTTCATTGCGGTACTCGAAAAAATGGGAGGTCCCACGCATGATGATGTTTAACCTTGTCGACCGAACGCCTTGGGTGGTACTGCTGCAAGATCGATTCGGCTTCCCAGATGCTGTGTTCGCGCCCTACACGTTCATCCAGCCGAATGCAAAGTACATCGCCATCGTTCCCAATGATTTCGATCCGCCCGCTCGTCCACCTGCAGTCCAGTTGGGGATGCCGCTAATCAAACTCAAGATGCGGTATCCAAAGCTCTCTACGCAAGGTGTGATGTTACTCGGTGCGCACGCCACACGAAATGTTGTTGACCTCGACGCCGCTCGTGCTGATGCCTACCGAACTCGCCAACCGTTACACCTAGACGCCGATGTACTTGCCCGCTGTACGGGCCAAGGCTATGTCATTGTGCGCACGGGTGGGCGGCCGCTTGGGATGGCGGTGTTCTTACCGGATGACCTAGGCGAGGGCGGAGAACTCCGCAGCATGTTTCCGAGGCATTGGGCTGGGCTACATCACGATGCCTCCAAGTGAATGGAGACAAGGGTGAGCATCGGGCCGTCGGGTGTCATTTGGGTGGTACCTGCGGAGTCGAAGACGAGGCGATGCAAGGCTTT
>CAYYHN010000301.1:0-6020 GCA_964471245.1 uncultured Rhodothermaceae bacterium
CAATCTTGAGGATGCACTAGCGCGCGTGGTCAACGAAGAAACGGTGTGGATTCCGTCATCATGAACGTGAACCACTGTTAAGCGTCTAAGCACTAGATCACGTATACCACGCGGAATGCATTCTCGCGGCAACCTACGTACCGACGACATCCTCGTTATCTCGTGTGCTCCGATTGAATACCGACCGAGGTACCCTATCTTAGCGCGTTTTCTCTACTCGATACCTGCGCTACCATGCCGCGTCGTACCGCGCTGCTTCTTGGCCTACCGGTTCTACTAATTCTGCTCGCCTATGTGCTGTACCCAAGCCTACGTACGTTTGGGATGGGTTTCATATGGGAGAACTATACATCGTTTTTCGAGGGGTTGCGCTCGGCAAACGTACGGGCCTTGGCGAACTCCGTCGGCATCTCTCTCTTGTCTGTACTAGGTGCAGGCGTGCTGGGAACGGGATTGGCATACCTGTTCTTTCGCTACGATTTCCCGCTGCGCCAAACCCTGATGGCATTGGCAGCACTCCCCTTAGCGCTGCCGCCGCTCGTGGGCGTGTTGGCCTTCTTGTTCCTCTATGGCGAGAGCGGCATTCTGCCAAGAGGCCTCCAAGCCCTTTTGGGGCTCCATACTGTTCCGTTCGCTTTCGATGGCATGGCAGCCGTCTGGCTGGTGCACGTCTACACGATGTACGTGTACTTCTACCTGTTCTGTACGGCAGCATTACGAAGCCTTGACCGTAGCCTGCTCGAAGCGTCCGCCGACCTAGGTGCCAGCGCCGCCACGACGCTTCGCCGCGTGATTTTGCCGCTGCTGCGCCCCTCGCTCGTCAGCGCCTCGCTGCTGGTCTTCATGGTTTCGATGGCATCCTTCACAGCACCGCTGCTTTTCGCCGGGACAGAGCCGTTTATGACACTGCAGATCTACAACTACAAACTCAATGGCGATTTGTCGATGTCGGCTACGGTCTCGACGGTGCTGACGTTTATCTGTCTCGTGTTTCTGCTGCTGATCGAGTTAGGGCCACAACGGACGGGGACGGCCGGTAAGGGCACCGCGGCACCGCCTTTGCCGGTACGAAGTGGCTGGGCGCGTGGGCTAGCCCTCGGCGGAGCCATCACACTACTTGTGTTCCTGCTGCTACCCATCCTGACGGTGGTGCTCATCTCGTTTGCGCAAGAAGGCAGTTGGACGTACCAAATTTTGCCGGAGCGCTACACGTGGGAAAACTACACGGCGCTGTTCGTCGATCCGGAGGTGCTACGCCCTATCCTGAACAGCCTCCAGATGGCCTTTATTGCGACGGCAGGTAATGTTGTCTTTGGTATAGCCGCAGCGTTGTACATCACCAAGAGTGGTTTGCCCGGACGCGCGATGGTGCGGCTGCTGGCTGTGCTGCCGTTTGCGATCCCCGGCACCGTCATTGCGGTCAACCTGATCGTGGCCTTTGGCCAAGCTTCGTCCCTAACGCTTGGGCAAGTCCTCGTGGGCAGCTTCTGGATGGTGCCACTAGCCTACTTCATCCGGCATATCCCACTCGTCGTTCGCTCGACGGTGGCAGCGCTGGAGAGCTACGACGACCGACTGACGGAGGCTTCGTCAGACTTGGGTGCGAAGTATGGCACAACGTTTCGCCGCGTTGTATTGCCGATCATTGGACCGGGCATCCTCGCTGGCACACTGCTCACGTTTGTAGCCGCACTAGGTGAATTCGTGGCATCCATCATGCTCTACGTCTTCAGCAACCGTCCCATCAGCGTCGAGATCCTCTCGCAACTCCGGCTTTACAATTTTGGCTCAGCGGCAGCATACAGCGTCTTCTTGATGATCTTAATCGGTCTAGCGACGTTGCTTGTGCGGCGTATGGGCGCGTCCGAAAGCCTGTAATCCATCCTAAGACGCATGAGGGGCTTGCAAGTACTGCTTGGCACGCTCCAGAGCTTTACCGAGAGCCTGATACTGGATAGGCTTCGCAAGAAAGTCTTGCATCCCGGCCTCCTTGCAACGACGACGGTCTTCCTGCATAACATTCGCCGTCAAGGCAATGATGTAGGGTGTGCCATAAGGTGGCGGATTCGCTAACAAACGGCGAGTGGCTTCGAGGCCATCCATCTCAGGCATCATCATGTCCATCAAGATCACATCGAACGGCTCGGCTTGGGCACTGATAACTGCTTCCTTCCCATTGTTGGCTACTGCAGCTGTATACCCGAGCCGCTCCAACATCTTGAGGGCGACTTTCTGGTTTACTGCATTGTCTTCAGCGAGCAACAAGCGAAGTGCATGTGCATCCGATACGGGAGAGTGTGGGCTTGAGGGGGTCACCCCGGCGTGTGACGACGGGCGTTTAGGAAGCGATGGCTTTTTCGCTTTTGGTTCCGCTACAGAAACAGCAGGGACGGTGATGGTGATGTGAAATACGGAACCTTCGCCGACCGTGCTTTCCGCCCAGATTGCGCCACCCATCATTTCGGCGAGGCGCTTGCTGATGTTGAGCCCAAGCCCTGTGCCACCGTACTTACGCGTGGTGGCACGCTCAGCTTGCGTAAAGGCATCAAACAGCGTCAGCAGCTTCTCCGGTGCGATCCCAATCCCAGTATCCGCAACGCGGAAGTGAATTCGCCACCATGACGTGTCTGAGTCATCGGGGGCAGCTGTTGCAGTCGCGTCCACACTGATCTTGACGCTGCCAGTCTCTGTAAACTTGACGGCATTGGAAACGAGGTTGAGCAAAATTTGGCGTAGACGGAGCGGGTCGCCAAGGACACGCTGGGGCACAGCGTCGCTGCATAGCGTTTCCAGCGAGAGTCCTTTGCGCAGTGCCTGCTGACCCATGATCTTGCCTGCAGCCTCCATAACCTCAGCGATGCTAAAGGACGTCGATTCCAGATCCAAGCGACCCGCCTCAATTTTGGAGAAGTCGAGGATGTCATTTATGACTGTCAACAGACTTTCGCTGCTAAGCCGGATGAGATCGACTTGCTCCCGCTGATGCTCGTCCAAATGGTCGCTTAGCAACATGGATGTTGGGCCAATGATACCATTAAGCGGTGTACGGATCTCGTGACTCATCATCGCCAAAAAGTCCGACTTCGCCTGCGTGGTGGCTTCGGCAGCGTTCTTTGCCTCGCGCAAGAGGCGCTCCATCTCTTTATGTTTGGTCACATCACGCAAGACGTATTGTTTTGCAACATGGCCGCGGTACGTAACGGCCATATGTTGCACTTCAAAATGCCTCAGTTTTCCTGAAGCCGTGGGCAAATCTACTTCGCGTAGAGGGCTTTGCTCATCTGTTTGGGGAAGTAAGATTTGGGTTGCTCTGCCAAGCAAAGGCGTCGCTGCACTATCCAAAAGAGCTAAGGCTACAGCATTCGCATAGACAATGGAATCGGCATGACTGATCAGGATCGCATCAGGGTGCTCTTCGACGAGTTGACGCCACTGTTCTTCGCTCTGTTGCTGTCGTTTCCGCATTTGGGTGTTGATGAATGCGGTAATTGAAACGGCAACCACGGCACCGATAAGCCCAATCGCGAAAATGGCAGGGTCGGTACGAGGAGCCTCGAGGCTATGTAGTACAAGCGTTGCGGCCCCAGCATTAAAGACAAGGAAGGCCATTACAGACCACCAGTTGGTACGCAGCAAGCCGAGCACCAAACCCATCGCTAGTACAATAATGTTAATGGTATTGACGAAACTAGGGTCGAGGTTGTTGAGCCAACCCAGCCAGATGGTCCATCCTGCCCAGACATACGCGAGGACATACATCATCAGGCCTAGGTTGCGGCGTCCCCATGTGGTATAAAAGGAGAGCAGCAGCGCTAGTAAATAAGCACCCGCAATGATACCACGCAGCCAGAGTGGCTCAGCGAAAGTTTCCTCAGAAAAGACCCTGGCTACGCCTGCCATGATGACGGCAGTCGCGATCACAAAGCCAACAATACGGTAAGCTCGTAAAGCTTCTCGCTCATGGCGATCGGTGGTGAGGGTCGGTGGAACCAAAGTGTGCACTGCAATAAAGGAAACAATAAAGAGGGCGTACAGCAGGGTGCATGGTGCATACACGTGGCCCAGGGTGCGGATAAAGGCAGTTCACCCCAACGACCTGATTGCTTTGCTTGACGCGACGGCTGCTTGGGAGTTCCAAGACGGCAGTGCAGCCTGTTACATCACAATATATACATGCTTCGTGCTATAGTATCGCATTTTCAATGCACATTATTAAGCAAACACGTGCTTCTAGCCGATTCGAAGGACAAGACGAGACGGAAAAAAGGTGGCTTGTACAGCCCATGACAAGGAAAAATTGCCCTGCTAACTTGTGCTAGCAGTCTTGTGGAGGTGTAGTGCAGGATTAATCGAACTGGCATGATGGTTGTTTCTTTGGCGTCATCACCTCATTTCCTTCGGTTCATGCGCATCCCCACTGCGCCAGCCCCTCGCATTTCATGCACTTGTACCCTTTATCTAGCCTGCCGCATGTCAAAAGGAAATGGCATCCTGCTCGAAACAGGAACGAATGAACTCGAAGTAATCGAGTTCGGTATTCAATACAAAGCGCCTGACGGCACGATCACCTCGCAGTCACTGGGCATTAATGTAACCAAGGTACGTGAGATCGTGCGGATGAGCACGGTGACCGTTGTTCCTGAAACACGCCCAGGTGTGCGCGGCATGATCACGCTACGCAACCAAGTGATGCCTGTTGTGGATCTTGGGTATCACCTCTATGGCAACACCAGCATCGGTGATGGACAGCTCTTAATTATCTCAGAGTTCAATAGCATTCGCCTTGCTCTTGTCGTCGACAGCGTCAGCCGCATCCACCGCATTAGCTGGACCGACGTACGCCCGCCGACAGCCATTCAGGACATCGACCCGGAGAATGCCACGATTACAGGCATTGTGGTCATGGGTGAGAAGAACCTGATGATGGTGGATGTGGAACGTATCATCGCGAAGCTGGAGCCTAGGCTCGCAATGGAGGATGTAGCCATCGAGGCACGCGAACTAGACCGGCCACTGAAGGTGCTGATGGCTGAAGACTCGGAGACCATCCGGCGCATGCTATTCTCGAAACTCCAAGAAGCCGGCTTCGATATTATCTCGACGCACAACGGCCTCGAAGCATGGCACCAACTCGAAGCTGCACAAACTACCGCGAAGCCCGTCGACCTCGTCATCAGCGACATTGAGATGCCACAGATGGATGGCTACACCTTGGTCCGCAAGATCAAAGAGCATCCACAGCATGCCGATACGCCCGTCATTTTGTTCTCGTCGATGATCTCGCAAGACAACTACCACAAAGGCGCATCCGTTGGGGCCGACGCACAGTTGACCAAGCCCATGGTAGGCGAACTGATTAGCACGATCTACAACCTTGTACCCATGGCCAAAGCAGCCTGACAGATCTATACTTTTTCGATGGGAATAGACGCGCTGGGGGTTCCTCAGCGCGTTTTTGTTGATATCTGACCTGAACCCATCAGCCTTTTTTTCGTTTGCTTACAAGATGTGCCCCAACTATGTTGGGGCGTCTGTTTTTTGTGTTAATCGCCGTTTTTCCGAGGCCGATGTCGCAGCAAAAATACCTCGTCTCCGCACGTAAGTACCGTCCTCAGCTCTTCCATGAGTTGGTGGCCCAAGAACATGTCTCGGATACGCTCAAGAATGCGATCCGGCTCGATCGGTTGGCACATGCCTACCTTTTTAGCGGTCCGCGTGGCGTAGGCAAGACGACGGCGGCGCGTATCCTCGCCAAGGCCATTAATTGCACGGCACCTGCCAATGAACGCACCGATGCGGCTGAGCCATGCCGCCAATGCGACTCGTGCCGTTCGTTCGAGGAAGGGCGTAACCTGAACATCATCGAGATGGACGCGGCCTCGAACAACAAGGTCGAGGACATCCGTGAGTTGCGCGAGACGGTTCGCATCCCGCCTCAGGGGGCTAACAAGAAAGTGTACATCGTCGATGAGGTGCACATGCTGTCCAATGCAGCGTTCAACGCACTGCTGAAGACGCTG
>CAYYHN010000302.1:0-6020 GCA_964471245.1 uncultured Rhodothermaceae bacterium
GATCGACTACATCAACCAGCGGTATCGAACTGGCATGCCCATGCGTGAAGCCGTCATCGAAGGCGCAAAAGTGCGCTTCTGTCCCATGTTGCTAACGTACATTACCACGTTCCTCGGCGTGCTCCCGCTGATCTTGGAGCGGAGTTTACAAGCCCAGTTCCTCGTGCCAATTGCCGTCAGCCTTGGTTTCGGCATCCTCGTCGCCACGTTCATCATCATGCTGCTGGTCCCCGCGATGGTGATGTGGCAGTACGACGCGGTGAACACGATCAAGCGCTGGTTCGGCATGACGAAAACGGCTCCCACGACCCAAGACGCCGCTGGCGATGGCCTCGCTGCCGACGTGGGGCTAGCCACGGATGTGCACAGATAGCCATAGATGGATTGGCTACGAATGGCACGAAACGTTTGGGTTTGCGGCTGAAGTTGCTTTGGGTTGGGTGCGCTGAGTGGCTTTGATGCTGGTATCGCCGCTGGCATAGTGGCGAATGGACGCGAATGACGGCTACGCTGCCGAGGTGGACGCGTTGAGTAAGGGTGTCTTGCCCATAGTGCGTGACTATCTCCGATTAGCGGTGGGCGCGTTAGTTAGTCTATCGTGCCGCGTCCTTCTAATGACACGGTGTTGTGTGCTGCAGCGTACAGTCTTGCGTTGTGATATATTCTTAATGGGTTGCTTGAGGCGTTGGAATAATTGTTGAGGGTGTGTTGGAATCCTGCCAAACGCTTCATTTCAACCCACCACTCTTATGTGCAAACGCTTCATGCTGAGCACAGTGTTTGTTCTATGCACCGTAGGTACCACTTATGCCCAATCCAGCGAACGCCTTACCTTACCCGACAGCACATGGGCGCTGCAGTTTAGCATTGAGCCCAATTTCACGCTTGGCTCATTTGACGGCTCGATGCTTTCCATTCAGCGGTATCGGACCGCTCAGCGAGCATGGCGTGCAGGCATTTTCTTGTCCACTTCTCTTATAGATACTGATACAGAGCAAAATATTCTGGTAACACGTACAGAAACCAGCTCAAGTGAAACGACAACTGAGGCGATCAAGAGCGAAACGAATCGATTACAGCAGGCCAATGGCATCGGAGGGCAATTCCAGTGGATAAGGTATAGCAATCGGCCTCAACGAGCGCGCCAAACGATGCATGGCTATGTGGGAATAGGGCCTTCGTTCGCATTCAATCGCGGACGATATGAACATGAGGTAGATCGCGTCGAGGATGACTTAAGAAATGGTGTGCGTTCTACAGTAGTGCAAATGCTAGATGAAGAGGAAAATTCAACCTACAGGTTAGGTGGAGGTGTCCTTGGTACTTTGGGAGCTTTATGGCTGGTACATCCCAATGTCGCATTGCTTGCCGAGTACAATGCTGCTGCTAGCATGCAATATCGATGGGGCAAACAGACGGGGATAAGCGAAGACGACGGAAGTCGACGCGATAGCAACACATCGCAAAGAATAGAGGAGACGAGTTGGGTGTTCAGTCTAGGTAGTCGTGAGGTCCAGTTCGGGCTCGTCCTTCTTCTGTAGCTTGCGTCAAAGTTTGCACGCCTTACCATCGAACACGATGTCGTCGAGTTGGATCAGGCGGTCGAGGCGGAGGTGTGTGCCGTCGGCGAGGACGGCAAACTCCTCTTGGGCCTCGGTGCTGAAGAGGTCGGCGATGCGTGTCTGAATAATCTGCGGCTGGTCGTGTTCATCGTGGTAGACGAGCGTCACGTTGCGGCGGCGCATGGCGGCGATTTCGAGGTGGTCGTAGAGCCCACAGTCGATGGGCGAATAGGAAGTGTTCACTGCGTTCATGGCTATTTGTGCTTAGCTGTTGGGACCGTTGGTTCCTTTGGGATCCACGCTGTTACAACCATTTGATCAGCCAATCATGTTTGCCAGCGCCATACCGCTCACAAACGCGCCTTCCACACGCGACTTCGCGCACCAGTCACCGCAGACGCCGATGCGGCGGTCTGCATCCCAGAGCGCCCCGACGCCGAGTGGGTTCTGTGCGATGCTAAAGCGCCAGCGGTGGGCTTGCTGAAATATAGGCGCTACAGCTTCCATCGATAGGGCCTCGAAAAACGCTGCTGTCAGCAAAGGAGCAATGTCGGCTTGTTCCCATTCGAGATGCGTCCGTGACCAGTCGGGGCTGCCGTGTAGGACCCACGTCTCGCCGTTTGGGCGTCCGGGTTTACTGCTATTGCGCTCAGCCCATCCCAACGGCCCGCCATTGATGAAGAGGCCGTCGTACGCTACCGGCAAAGGCGTCTCAAAAGCAAGCATAGTCGCCCAGCACGGATCCATCACGACCGAGGCCGCCTGTTCGACTAAGATTGGGGCCACCGCGAGGAGTGGCACGGCTTGCGCAGGCGGTGTGTTGACAATAGCGATGTCGTAGGGGCCAAGCGCGTCGCCGGTCGTGGTCGTCAAGTGCCAGCCATCGGCGTGGCGAGCCAGCGTCTCGATGCGGACGCCAAACCGGACGCCGAGCGCATCGGCGAGGTGCTTGCTGAGCGCGTTCATGCCGGGCGTGCCCACGTAGCGCGGTTCGCTGTTGTCTTTAGCAGAAACGACACCGTTTTCGACGACGCCCAAGCGCAACGGCCACGGCGCGACGATGCCTTCGGCTTCCCACGCTGCGACGCGGGCACGAAAGCGCGGGTCACGGACGGTGAAATATTGCGCACCATGGTCGAAGTGGTAGGTGTTGGCGCGGCGGCGGGCCATGCGGCCACCGGGGCCACGGCCTTTGTCGAACACTGTGACCGTGTAGCCGCGCGTGGCGAGTTCAGTCGCGGCAGTCAGGCCAGCAAGGCCACCGCCAACGACGGCAACAGTAAGAGCACCCATACAATCAACAGATGGATTTAGGCCGTTTGTTCTTCGCGTTGGAGCAGTGGCACAGAGCGTTCGCCTTTCATGGGGACGAACATCATTAGGCCTTGCACCACAAGGATGTTGGTGACAAGGAAGAATACGGCTTCTTCAATAGGCAAACCGAGCGGGTCGAAGCCCGTGCGCGTCTCATCGGTGATGTACCAAATGCCTAGGGCAATGGCAATGCGATCCGCAAACCACAAGTAGATCGTGGGCAGCATGATGCTGGTAAACCACAGCTTCCGATACCGCCAGAAGTAGTTTCCCGACAGATACCATTGCCCGGCCAGCACGGGCGGCGCCCAAACGAGGATCAAACCCATGTAGCGCCCCGGCTGTGTTTGTAGGCAGAACCACCCTAGTGCCGCCATCTGCAACCAGAACATCACACCCAAGGCACGGACGAATGGATCTTTAATATGCGCAGGTTTGGGCGCTTCGGATGCTACATACCGCGCCTGCATGCGGTAGAAGAATAACCCTGTAAGGAAGGGTTGCAAGAGGAAAAACAGGTACTCCTCGAATGGTACATAGCCGATGGTGAACAGCACGCGCTCGTCACCATAGCCCCAGATGTGATCGTAGACGAGGAAGTTGTCCCACGGCGTCGTGTACAGAAACGCAATCGTCGCTAGTCCGAACAGCCACCGGGTCGGCAACTTCCCGCCAACCCCCGCTATGGGCTTCGGCTGGAACCACGCCAACAGCGCAATCGCAGGGATCGTAAATACAAAATGGAATTGGAGGTACGTCATGGGGGTAGGGGCCATTAGCCTTTGGCCGTTGGGGTTTTTGGCGTAGTGCGTGGTGCAAGGGGCACGGAGTGTTTGGGTTTGATGGCAACTTTAGAATTGGCCTCAACCCATCTTGCGATAGCATCATAGTCATATCCTGTACGAGAGGTTGCCAAATCATTCGCTTCATTCAGCAACGCATCAGGTCGCTGGGGCAGTGCCTCGGCGACAGCAGATAAGGCTCCTGCCAATTCTGAAGCGCCTATCGCTTCTAAGCCGTGCACACACTCAACTACTCGGGTATGAGGGTAACGATCTAAGAAGGAGTCTATGCCATCTATGTCGCAGCTGACTTCCAGTTTAGAAATCAGGAAGATGATTCGTTCTGTGGCTGAGAGCTTATCTAGGCCAAGCTTCACGCCGCGTGAGATCGCAGTATTGATGTAAGTATCTACATTCATGCTCAGAAGCGCTTAGCTTTGGTTGTTCATCTCTTGGTGTCTCCCAATCATCCGCTCCACTCATCCTCCCACCCACGAGCGTAGCGAGTCCCCATCCATTCTCCCTCCCATCCGCGAGCGCTAGCGAAGCCCGGAAAACCATCCGCTCAGGTCTTTCAGCAAGACTCGCGCGGCGTTGCGGCCGGAGGCTCCCATGATGCCGCCGCCGGGGTGGGTGCTCGCGCCGGTGATGTAGAGGCCCTTCAGGTGCGTGCGGTATTCCGCCATGCCGAGGAAAGGGCGCATGGTGAACATCTGGTCGAGGCTCATCTCTAGGTGCATCACGTTGCCACGGAAGAGGCCGAGTTCGCGCTCTAGCCACAGCGGATGCTGGAACAGTTGGCCGACGACCTTGTCGCGGGTGCCGGGCGCGTACTGCTCAAACGTGTCGAGGATCGAGTCGGCGACACCATCACCGATGGCGTCCCAGTGGCCGACGGTGGTTTCGTACGGGTAGTACTGCGCCCAGAGCCACAACACTTCGCCGCCCGGTGGGGCCAGCGAGTCGTCGACGGCGCTGAACGACATGGCGACGATGGGCGGATCCTTGGCAGGCTCGCCGCGCAGGTAGTCGCCGAAGGCCGAGTTGACCTGCTGCACGTCACGGCAGACCAGTTGGAGCGCCGTTCGCGCTTCGACGCCCGGTGCGGCGGTGTATTCGATAGGCTCCGAGAGCGCCAACCGGATGATCGCCCCGAAGCCATTGCCGATGCGCATGTGCTGGGCACCGGGTGGTCGCTTGTCTTCAGGCAAGAGTTTGCCGAACGTCTCCAGCGCATGTGTTCCCGCCACGACGGCGCGCGCTGTGTACACCTGGCCATTGACCCGGATTCCCGTCGCCCGCTCGCCCTCGACGAGAATCGCCTCGACGGGCGCTTCGGTATGAATGGAGCCACCGTGCGCTTGAATGAAGCTGCCGAGCACCTGCGTCAGCATGCCGGAGCCGCCGCGTGGGCGGGCGATGCCGCCTTCATGGTAGAGCGGATGCCACAGCACAAACGGCCCCGACACCGGCTCCGTCGGTGGGGGGCCGGACTGCGCAGCCATCCAAACGAGCATGGCACGCAGTTTCTCTTCCTTGAAGTAGCTGCTGACGACCTCGCCGTAGGGCTTCATGATGAACGGCAGAGCCGCCTGCCAGTCCGGATTGGTCTTGCGGAAGATCATCTTGCGGCCCAACTCAAACGGGCTCGGCACGGCAAGAAATGCATCGCGGACGGCGCTCGCAAACGGCTGCCAGTCCTTGATGAAACGTCGGTAGTTGTCGCCCTCGCCCGGAAACTTCGCGTTCAGATGCGCGCACGTCTTTTCGACATCGCGGTAGATGAATACGCCGTCCCCATCTGGGAAGGGGGCGAAGAAAAGTGGATCGAGTTCGAGGTATTCGAGACCATGCTGTTCTAGCCCAAGTTCCTGCACAATGGGCGTGAGACGAATCAGGATGTGCGCGCTGCCGCCGAGGTCGAAGCGGTAGCCGGGCACGATCTCTTTCGTCGAGACCGCTCCGCCAATGATGTCGCGCCGCTCAAACACGCCCACGCGGTAGCCCGCTTTCGCGGCATAAGCGGCTGTGATCAGGGCGTTGTGGCCTGCGCCAACAACAATGACATCAAAATCGGGCATGGGGAAAGCTCACTTCGTTCGCTTTGGTGATTGGGACGCTCGGCTTCACCTTGCTTTAGTACGGTCGCAGAGTCTGTACTGAGCCTAGCTGAAGGGCTCCTTCAAGGTGCTTGGGAGAGGCTAGTACGTAGGTGCTCGTTTGGCACCAACCAAGTACCAAAATCCAAGCACCCGCGAGCCACGGCGAGCGTCTCTACTCAGGCGGGAACGTTAAGATCCGCAAGAACGGCATCACCTGTACGCCAGCCGGAAACCATAGCCCCGTTGATCGAAGCGTTGTC
>CAYYHN010000303.1:0-5961 GCA_964471245.1 uncultured Rhodothermaceae bacterium
GCGGCGTTGTGATAAACACGGCATCAATTTCAGGGTCGCCGATGACTTCGTTGGCCGTCACCACGTCGGTGTCTACGTTGGCCGTCACGGTCACCACACGGCGGCGGTCGCGGCGGTTGATGTTGGACGGGCCGAAGCCAAACGACGCGGTGGCGACTTCATCGAACGGGATTTCTTGCCCCTGCGGCGTGCGGATGCGCAGGTTATCGAGGTCGGCAAGGGCGTCGCGCTCGTTTTCGGGGAGGCGTACCATCACGCGGACATCCTCGCGGCCGCGCTGCACGCGCAGGGCTTCGTCGCCGTAGAACGCGCCGCGCACTTGGCGGGCGAGGTCATCGAGCGTGAGACCTAGTGTGGTCGCTTGCGGCTTCAGGTCGAGCTTGATCTCGCGCTTGCCGGGCTGGTCGTCATTCGTGATGTCGAACACGCCTGCGTAGTCCCGCAGCGCCTCTTCGAAACGGGCTACGGCCTCATCAGCATCACGTGCGTTTTCGGCCGAGATTTCGGCTTGAATTGGATTACCAGCGTTTATAATGGCGCTTTGAAACAAAAGCTTCTTCACACCGGGTATCGAACCGACTTTTTCCCGCCAAGTATCTTCGAATTGTTTTGCAGAAATGTCTCGGTACTCTGCTTCTAGCAACTCAAAATTGACCTCTGCACGGTTCGACTGTGTTAGTCCGGGTCCCCCTCCCCCATCAGGGCGAGACTGTTCTTCATACACCCATTTACCAACTATTGTAAATACATTATTTACGAGTGACGGATACTCAAGGTCAGTTAATTCCAAATCTAATTCAGCCTGCGTTTCACGCCCCTTTTGCTCAATGAAAGCTGCTAAACGAGCAGTTTCTTCCGCTGGTGTACCTTCTTGCATTTCTAGTTGTGCGACTACGTTTTCACCCTCGATGTTGGGAAAAAACACAAAGTCGATATAGCCTCCTCGAACCAAACCAATGCATAGCAGCAACATTGTTACCGCTGTAGCTATGACAATGCCGTAGCGCCGTGTAGCAAACCGCAATCCAGCATCGAGCGGCCCGTTGATATTCCACTGCATGAAGTCGGCGACCTTACCCTGGACCCAATCAATACGCGCTGTAATAGGGTTTTTCTTTTTATTTGGATCGCGCCTAGCGTTGACGTGTGCTAGGTGTGCTGGAAGGATGAAGAGCGTCTCGATTAGTGAGAATATCAATACCGCGATGATGATAATTGGCAGGTTAGCCATAAACTTGCCAATAAAGCCGGGCACGAACAACAACGGAGTAAACGCAGCCATCGTAGTCAGTACAGCAAAAACTACAGGGACTGATAAACGACCTGCCCCCTCCATCGCGGCCTGCAACGGGGGCAACCCTTCTTCTTGTTTTGCGAATATACCCTCACCGATCACGATGGCGTCATCGACCACGATGCCAAGCGCGAGGATGAATGCGAACAGCGAAATCAGGTTGATGGAGATACCCAGCCAGTACATCACCCCAAAGACGCCAAGGAACGAGACGAAGATGCCGACAGCCACCCAAAACGCCAAGCGGATGTTGAGAAACAGTCCAAGCGCGAGCAGGACGAGGATGAGGCCCGTCCGCCCGTTACGGATGAGCGTGTCGTAGCGGCTGCGCAAGATGCGTGACTGATCCTGCCATACATCCACACCAATGCCTGTAGGAAGCGTCGGCTGCAATTCGGCGAGGTAGCCTTTCACTTGGTCGACGATCTCCAGCACGCGTTCATCGGAGGTGCGGTAAACCTCGACCATCGCGGCGGGCTCCCCGTTGAAACGGGTAATGAGGTCGGTGTCCTCGAAGGCGTCGCGTACGGTGGCGATGTCGCCAAGGCGGACGGTAGTACCGTTGGGGCGGGCGAGGACGATGATCTCGCGAAAGTCCTCAGCGGTGTAATTCTGGCCTTTGGTGCGGACGAGGATTTCTTCGCCGCGCGTTTCGAGACTGCCACCGGGCAGATCGAGGCTGCCGCGCCGGACGGCCAGCGTCACATCCGACAGCCGCAAGTTGTAGCGGCGCAAGGTCGCCTCGGAGACTTCGATAGCGACTTCGTAGTTGCGCACACCATTGACTTGCACGTACGAGATCTCGCTGTACTCAGCGAGGTCGTCTTTGATGCGGAACGCCAGTTCTTTCAGCACACGCTCATCTGCTGCACCAAACACAGCGAGTTGGATCACCTGCCGCCGGTTGGTGAGTTCGGTAACCTCCGGCCGCTCGCTCTCTTGCGGAAACGATGTGATGCGGTCCACCTCGGCCTTGATGTCGTCAAGCGCACGGTCCATGTCAGTGCCCAACTCCAGATCGACCGTGACCACACCAACGTTCTCGGCCGCCACCGATGTAATCCGCCGCACACCCTCGACCGACTCGACCTGCTCTTCGATGCGCCGCACGACGCCTTCTTCAACTTCCTCCGGCGACGGACCCAGATACTCAACCCGCACCTGAATGGCGTCGAGGCTGGCCTCGGGAAACACTTCTTGGATGACATTCTGCGCGCTGACGATGCCGATGACGATGATCAAAAACATCAGCAGGTTCGCCGCGACGCTGTTCTTCGCCATCCATGCGATGGGGCCTTTCATAGCTTTCAGTTGGGCTTGGCGGTCGGGAAAATAGGGTTAGAGTACGGTGTGTTCGCTACGCTCACATGGGAGAGAGGGGGAATGGGAGAAAGAGAGGTGTTCGCTGCGCTCACGAGACAAAGAGACAAAGAAACGAGGAATGGATGAGGCGTCACTCCAAGCTTTTATTTCAACATTCCTTGTTTCTTCCACTCGTCCTTTCACTATTTCCCCCACTCTCCCTTTCCCCTTCTCTCAGTGAGCAACGCGAGCTATTCGACCCGTACGTTCATTCCGTCGGTGATGACGGTGAGGTTTGAGGTGACGACTTGTTCGGTGCCAGAGAGGCCGCGCACGAGGACGTAGGCATCAACGGCTTGAACAGGCTCGACGGTGCGGAAGGCGATGCGGCCGTCGGCGACGGTCCACACGCGGTTGCCTTCGCGGAGCGCTTCGCGCGGGATACGGTGCACATTTTCGACGGTCGCGCCGTCCATCGTCACGTCGGTGAACATGCCGACGAGCAAGGGCGGCTGCCCCGCTCCGGCGGTGCGGTACGGCTGCGGCACGCGCACGACGACGTTGACCGTTCGCGTCGCTTGGTCGAGCGTGCCCTCCGTGCGATCGATGTACCCGTCCCATGTGAAGCGCTGCTCGCCAAACGTCGATGCGACCTCGGCAGGAATGCGGGCTCGACGGCCGCTGGCTTCGCGCGTCCAAAGGTCTTCGATTAGCGCCGCATCGTCCGTCTGCAGCGGCACGGCAATCTCCACCTCATCGGTGGCAAACAGCATGGCGACCGGCGTCCCCGGCCCGACGTACTGCCCTACGTCGACCATTTTGGTGCGCACGCGACCATCGAATGGCGCAGTGATGGCTGTCCGACCGAGGCGTGTTTGGGCGTCAGCGAGACGGGCTTCGGCGGCGGCCAGCACGGCCTCGGCCAGCTTGAGTTGCGGCTCGCGGAGGACGAGGCTCCCGGCTTCGTCGTTGATGTCTTCGGGCTGCTCAGCCGAGGTAAACCGCTGCGAGCGCTCCCACTCTTCGCGCGCTAATTCCGACTCGCGCTGCGCCAATAGCAACTCAAACCGCCGCTGTGCCACCTCGGCCTCAGCTTGCGCCACCGCATTCTCGTAGTCTGTTGCCTCAATGCGCGCCAGCACCGTCCCGGCACGTACGAAGCCACCTGCCACCAGCGCTGCATCGGTCGCCACGATCTTGCCTGCTACCTCAGCGATCAGGTTGATTTCGCGGGTTGGCCGCACGGTGCCGTTGCCTTGAATGACCAACGCGCCGTCGTACGCCTCGGGCGTGGCGATCTGCACAAGCGGTGCCACCACCTCGCGCTCGACCTTCGGCGGTTCGGGCCGCAACGCCATCAACCCAAACAATCCAACGACACCAACCAGCAAAATGCAGAGCGTCGCAAGTGCGCCTTTTGTGTTAAACGTGACCATGAGATTTCGTTGTTCGTGATTCGAGATTCGTACGCTCGGCGTTGCCTCGCTTTGGTTCGGGTGCCTCCATTGTCCACCATCAACTATGCACTAAACCTTCGGCGCGGGCTTTGAGGGCCGTGTTCATCGCTTCGAAGCCTGCACGTGTGGGTCCTTCGAGGCTGTTCCACAGAAGCGGGACAAGGAGGCCTTTGAAACGCTCGCGGTGCACGAGGCGGGTGCGGTTGGCATCGAGTGCTTCCAATTCAAAAATGTGCTCCCCATCGAAGAGACCGGAGATAAACAAGCGGCCCAGCCAACTGAACGCACGGTTCGTCTCTGCTCGCTGCACGGTTGGCTTGAACGTCATCGCCGTGCCACCCGGTGGCTTGATGTACACCTTCAGCCGTGCGCCCTCCTGCACTACGCCCTCCGCTACTGGCATGAACGGGTTCCATGCCGGGTAGTCGTCGAGGTCCGTCAGCACATCCCACACGCGTGCGGCAGGTGCATCAATGTCGATGGTGGTATGGATGGATTTCATGGGGTTTGGCAAGGGGCTTGGAGCATGGGGTGGATGGGGCGAGCGGTGACCTTTCTACGTGTCATCCTGACGACGATAGGAGGAAGGATCTCCTAGCTCACAAATAGGCTGGTACGTCGGGGGCCCGCGTCACAGGGTTCTCGGGATGACACGATTTGAAGTTTGCATCTCATAACTCAACACTCTTTGTCTCTTTGCTTCTTCGTCTCCTCCACTCCTCGCCCCAAACTCGTTTGCAGAGCGACCCCATCCACGAGCGTAGCGAGTCCCCAACCACGTGTACAACAAGTCCCCATCCTCAAAACCCTCCACCAAGGGCGCGGTGGACAGCGAGGCGGGCGTTGGCAATAGACCGCTCAGAGGCGGCGACAGCCAACTGCACACGGATGAGGTTGCGACGGGCATCAAGGAATGCGAGATAGTCGCCGACGCCACTGACGTAGCGGTCTTCTTGCAGGCGGGCATTGGCTTCGGCGGAGGCGAGCGCTTCTTGCTGGAAGGCATAGCGCTCGCGTTCCTTCGTGTAGAGCACGAGGGCTGCTTCGGTCTCTTTGAAAGCGGACAAGACAGCTTTTTCGTACGAAGCCTCGGCCTGCTCATAGCGCGACCAAGCAGCTTTTTCGGCAGCCCGGAGCGCACCTGCATTGAACACGGGTGCCGTCAGCGCACCACCGAAGCTGAAGAAATTCTGATCGCCCACGTTGACGAGATCCGAGAGCGCGCTGCTCTGCGTGCCACCGGAAGCCGTCAGCGATAAGCGCGGGAAGCGGTCGGCGCGGGCGACACCGATGCGCTGGCGGGCCGACTCTACGCGTTGCTCAGCGGCCCACACATCAGGGCGAGCGCGGAGGAGATCGGAGGGCAAACCGGCGGGGATCGGTTCGAGGTTCACGTCGGCAGCGCGGACATTGCCGAGGAGGCGGTTTGCCTCGGCAGGCACCGTGCCAAGCAAGATGCCGAGGCGGCCTTTGGCATCGAATAGAGCGGCTTCGAGCAGCGGCACGTTCGAGCGTGTGTCTTCAAACTCCTGCTGAATGTTGTACAATTCAAACGAAGTCACCAAGCCCCGCTGATACCGCTGGTTGGTCTGCCCGGCACGCTCGGCCAACAAGTCCACGTTGTTCGTACTCAATGCCACCTGCCGCTCCAGTTCGATGATCTCGAAGTATGTCGCGATCGTCTCCGACAGCACGCCAATCTGTGCCGTTTGGTAGTCGGCCTCCGTGGCGAAATAATCGCGTAGCGCGGCTTCTTTGGTTCCACGCACGCGGCCCCAAAAGTCGAGTTCATAGGACAGGCCAAGCGAGGCGCTGTATTGGACGTTCTCGAAGCGCTCCGGAAAATCGGGGATGCCACTCCCTAGGTCTCCGGTCACACCAACATTGGCGGGTGTGCTGGAGTTGTTG
>CAYYHN010000304.1:0-5942 GCA_964471245.1 uncultured Rhodothermaceae bacterium
ACCGCAACCACCTGCGCACGCTGATCCGCGCCAACGACCTGTAAGGTCAACGCGCTCAGCGCCAAACAAGACCGCCCCCGTGAGTGTCACGGGGGCGGTTTTTTCGACGTCGTTTTCTGCTCGATGGCGATGGCTGGTGCAAGACCAGTGATCAGGTCCACATCGGGTTTATCCATGCGTTCAAGAAACTGCCGTGCGTACGCACTCAGGCTTTCAACGTAGCGCCGCTGTCCTTCAGCGTAAATGGTATCGAAGGCCAACGAGCTTTTACCTGATCCGGAAGGCCCGGTGAAGACAATCAGCTTCTTTTTGGGCAGGTCGAGGTTGAGGTTTTTGAGGTTGTGCTGACGCGCACCGCGTACCACAATGAAATGGCGCGGATCGGGGCGGGCTGCTGGAGTGGTTGCCGTGGCAGCAGCGGCAGGGGAATCGGACATGAAGGGCGGAAACTTCGTACGAATACACACGCGAAAAACATACAACGCACATCATGCGCAAAGGATGCTCTTCAAGTCCATAAAGAAATGCGTACGGGTGTCAATCGTGTGGCGGTGCTTCGCAAAATTCGATGTAGTAGCCGTCGGGATCTTGGATGAAGCATTGCCATGCGCCATCAGGACGGCGCTTGACTTCGCGGGCCAAGGGAATCCCGTGGGCTTGAGCGTGTGTGGCGGCCTTAGCAACCGAAGGCACTAACAGCGCAAAATGAGTTTGGCGATGGTGGTTGTGTACGGGCTCCGTCCGACCAACAATGAGATGCAGCTCTTGAGTCAATCCAAGTCTGAACCACGCTCCGGGAAAACCAAAGTCGGGGCGGGGAAGCACAGGCAAGCCGAGGACCTTGCTATAGAAATGGATGCTTGCTTCTAAGTCCGCAACGTAAAGGGCAATGTGGTTGAGTTCGAGAACGGTCATTTTGGCGAAGTACACCTAAATCGAATAGCATACAAGCGCATTCCGAAGCGAGCGAGGCTGTGCTTCGGAATGCGCTTGTTCAGATGAGCGAGGCTATACCTTTAAGCTGAGGGGTGGAAAGCAAAAAGCAGCCTTCGCGCGGTAGCGTTGTGGTTGATACGCTTAGTCGTCTTGCGACGATGGGATGCGCACGCCTTTCAGGGCATGGTAACCGGCTTCTTCAAGCAAGGTCTTGATCTGCGGCCATGCTTTGTTTACTAGCGTGCGATCTTTCAAGTCGCTGCCACCGCCAGCGATCAGGGCGTCTACAGCGAGCTTTAGGGCCTTTTTGCCGCCATGCTTCTCGACGGAGAAGCTCGTTGCTTTCGGTTTGCCGTTAGCATCACGCCAGTAGGCTTGCACGTACGGTGTGCGCGAACTGGAGTTCTTCTTCCGCGTCATGCTGAAGCCAATGCCCTTCACGCCCGTGCGGTTGATGGCACGCCATTGTTTCTCGCGCACCTTTTTGTTGTGCAACCGTGCAATGGGTGATTCGGGGTCAGGTAGTTCGGCTAGTTTGTTGTCGCGCCAGTCGAGCGCGGTGTCATACGCGCCTTGAGAGCCTTTCTCGAACTTACTGTCGGAGAAGAACTTGGTGTACGACTCGCCATAGCGCTCGATGCGCACTTGCCAGCCGTGGGTGTTGCCCGTGTCGATACGGAACAGGTTACGTACTTTTTTCATGGTTAGGATGTGGGATTCAGGTGGTACAAGTAATTACGGAGGTATACTGTAGATGGCTTGGGTTATCAGAAATGCTAGAACGCCATTGGGGGGAGCCGTTTGCATTCAGGAGCATAGTATGTAAATAATGGGTTTTGTTAGCTGGGGATACATGTGCTAGTGGCGGCAGGAACATTGGTGGAAAAGTCTGTTTAAGTCTGATCCCGTCATTAGGAACATATCCTCTGCATCGTCTTTCTGCCAGTAGAATTCGGGTCGTTTTCTATCTTTTCCGCCCAATTCCTGCATCGTTTGGGTATCAAATAAGCGTCCGTTGACCATCACATGGGTAAGGTCCTCGGTAGTTCGCAAGTCATCAAGTGGGTTTCCGTTAATAACGATAAGGTCCGCAAGTTTTCCGCGTGTTAGGGAGCCCAGTTCACCATCAAGACCAAGGTACTGTGCGCCGTGGAGCGTCGCAGAGCGCAAGGCCTCATGGTTGGTCATGCCACCTTGGGCAAACATCCACAACTCCCAATGCGCAGCAAGGCCTTGAAGCTGACCATGTGCCCCGACTTGGACCATGCCACCCCTATCGATTAGGGCTTTGGCCGACTCGGCTACTGTGATGTGGTGGTATTCAGGCGTCGGCACGATCGTCGGGCGGCGAGCGCGTGCGTCAAGGAGAGGGCGTGGGTAGAAGTTGAGGAGGC
This sequence comes from uncultured Rhodothermaceae bacterium, assembly GCA_964471245.1. Classification (GTDB taxonomy): domain Bacteria; phylum Bacteroidota; class Rhodothermia; order Rhodothermales; family CAYYHN01; genus CAYYHN01. The sequence goes on from CAYYHN010000304.1 coordinate 2,331, forward strand.
GTGGCTTGTTCCAGACCTCCGTGTGCTGGTACCAGTAGTACTCACCGGAAGGGCCGCCGTAGTTCACGACGAGCGTCGGTGTGTACCCCACGCCTTTGTTCGCTTCCCAAAGGGAAAGCACGTCGTTGTAGAGCGGGGCGACCGGTAGGTTGTGCTCAACGCCGGTGTGCCCGTCCACAATCATTGTCAGGTTGTGGAAGAACGTCGAGCCGCCTTCCGGCACCACCAACATTTCCAGTTCTTGGGCGGCCTGCAAGATCTGCTGGCGCTGATCGCGACGCGGTTGGTTGTAGCTCTTGACCGAGAAACCACCCACAGCTTTCAACCGACGCAAGTGCGAGCGTGCATCGTCTAAACTATTGACGACGGCCTTAAAGTCACCGTCTGCACCGTAGAGAATCGTACCCGTCGAGAAGATGCGAGGACCCACGATTTCGCCCGCACGGACAAGCTCTGCTTGGCTAAAGACGAACGCTGTGTTGGCGGATGGATCATGTGAGGTCGTCACGCCATAGGCAAGGTTGGCATAGTAGGCCCAGTTTTCCTGCGCAGTCATCCCACTGAAGAAATGGCTTGCATGCGCGTGAGCATCAACGATACCTGGCATAATTGTTTTGCCACTGACATCAATAACCGTCGCGCCATCAGGAATTGCCACCGAATCGCTTGGGCCGACCGCTGTAATGCGGTTGCCTTCAACAACAACCGTCCCGTTGGCAATAACTTCATCGCCGACCATCGTGATGAGCTGCGCACCCGTGAACGCGACGATTCCGTCGGCTCGGTCGGCAGTCGCTGTCAGGCCAATGCGCGTTCCTGTGCTGTCGATGGCGGGCAGTTCATCAGGAGCACCTTCTACGAACGAAAAGCTGTCCTGCACATCGCGGCTGAAGTATTCCGGGCCGAGCACCCAATGCACGGTCTCGCTATCCGACCAATGCAGGTACAAGCCTGCATCACGCGTAATCTGCTTAACAGGAATCGACTTGGTGTCCTTATTTAAGGTAACTGTCGTGCCTGTTTGCGGAAACGGCGCGAGGTACGCATTGTGCAGTTCATTGAACACCACCCACTGGCCATCCGGGCTGGGAACGATGCTGCTGATGTACTTCATGTTGAAGTGCGTGCGTTCGTCTGAACCGTCGAGGTCGACGCTGCGGTACTGCTTGCTTAGGCCACCGCCCGTCAGGAAGTAGATGCGGGCGTCGCCGGGGGCAAAGCGCGGTTGGCGGCCTTGGGGTTGGATGAAGTTTGGCATCCCGCCGTTGGCGTCCATCCAGTAAAGTCCGGGCTCCGTGCCATGTAGGTAGCCCAGCAAAGCATTGCCCGTAGCTTTGCGGTAGACGATCCTGCTCCCGTCGTGCGCGAATTGCGGCTCGTGGTAATAGCCGGGCTGTGTCGTCAAGGTGCGCCCATTGCTGCCATCAGGACGGATGGAGCGGATCGATCCAAACGCATCGTCGTCCCATGTGGTGTAGACGATGGTTTGACCATCGGGGCTGAACGCGGGGTGGTATTCGAAGTGCGTAGCGTTGGTCAGGCGGCGCGGGGTGCCGTCGGGCAAATCCTTCACCCAAAGCCGTCCGAGCGCATTGAACACCAATGTCGTCCCATCCGGCGATGTGGCGGCATCACGGATCATTTTCACCTCAAACGACTCCGCGCTCAGGTCTTGCGCAAATCGAACCGGTTCATGCACCGTTGTCTCCACGTTGACTTCGAACGGAATCTCCGCCATTGCCTTCGTTGCCACGTTGATGCGCCAGAGCTTGCCTTGTGCCCAGAAGACGATTGATTCGCTGTCGGGTGTCCATGCATAGCGCGGGTAGACGCCGAAGATGGCCCATGCCTCTTGCTGATCTTGGTCGAGACCGTCGAAAAGGGGTGTTTGCTGGCCTGTAGTCAAGTCATAGGTGTACAGCACCGACTTTGCGCGCACGCGTTTCACAAAGGCAACTTGGTTTCCATCGGGAGAAGGCTGTGGGCTTGCTGCGCCGCCGGGGCCAGAAATGAGTGTGCGAAGCTGGCCTGTCTCGCGGTCGAGGCGGCGAACCGAATAAATGCCGGGATTGGGGTCCTTATTGTACTGGAAGAATGGCCCCGGCGTCGTGTCTTCCGAAAAGTAGACGAACCGCCCATCGGGGCTCATGGCGATCTCGTTGCCCTGATCTTGTTGGTCGTTTTTGCGCTTAGTGAGTTGCAGACCACTGCCACCAGAAATGTGGTACATCCAGACCTCGCCTGCACCCAGCGAACGTGTGCTCGTAAAGTGCTTACGGCCCAAAAGATATTGCCCATCGGGCGTCCACGCGGGACCGTTCAGAAGCCGAAAACTTTCTTTTGTGACTTGACGTAGGTCCGATCCATCGGCATCAGCAATCCACAGGTTGTCGCCGCCACCTCGGTCGCTAGTGAAGGCGATATGCTGCCCATCTGGACTGAACTGTGGCTGCAATTCAAACGAGGCATCACCTATGAGTCGTGTAGCACGGCCTCCTGCAATCGGAAGGCTGTAGATGTCACCTAGCAGGTCAAATACTATCGTCTGTCCATCTGGACTGACGTCGAGATTCATCCATGTGCCCTCAGTCGTGGTGAACTGTACCGAGTTGGTCGGGCCAAACGAAGCGTTCACATCCCAAGATGATGCTTCTTGACCCACGCTAGGCCAGACCATCAAGAACGTGAAACCAAGCAGCACGAGGCGGCTTCTCATACGTATTGGAAGGAAGGGAAGAGGTTGGATTCAGATACATACAATCTACGGGAATAAGGGATATGCGTCAATTTGTGTTCCGGGACGGCAAGGGATACCGGTAGAGTATCGTCTGTCAAATGACAAAAGTTTGCAGGGGTTTTCAGGCGAAGGAGCCAACTTTTTTTAGGGTGAGGGGTCTTACTAAAGTGTCTGCCTGTATTGTGCGACACAAAAACCGTCATTTTTACCGGTTCAAGGCATGGTTATTTAACCGTAAGTTCAAATATTAGAGTGAAATACAGATGCCTACTGAGATGTTAAAGTATAGTAGCCTTGGTGCTATACCGGGTGCATTATGGGGATTGTTGGTGCATGCGTTGTTACCAGGTTCGTGGCTTATCCTACAACTTATCGTACTCATTTTGGGCACGGTTTCAGGCGGGCATCTCGTGAGTCAACTTCTTTTGGGGCATCGCGAAGACCGCCCAGACCCTGCACTTGTGCCTGTCATGGCAGCAGGAGGCATAGTCGTGGCCGTGCTCTCGCTGTTTCTGTTTGCGGGACCATTGCATGCCCTGCCGGAAATCTTAGTAATGGCGATGCAGGGTGGCTTGTATGGTGGTGCAATGGGCTGCTATGCCGGGGAGAAAGTCGGCTCGGCTCTGCGGGCCTTGCGAGAGGTGTTCACTTCGATCAAGGCAGATGAGCCATGGTGGACAACAGGTGGTGCAGCCTATGCTGTACGGCAAATGAACCTCGATTGGAATCGCCCCGACCCCGATGATGCTCGGCAACCTACCCTCTTGCACTATGCCGCGGAGCAAGGACTAACAGACCTGACCGAAGCCTTGCTTGAACAAGGCGCACGCCCTACTCGTCGCGACGCTGCGGGCGAACTGCCTGTGCATTACGCG
>CAYYHN010000305.1:0-966 GCA_964471245.1 uncultured Rhodothermaceae bacterium
CGAAGCCGAGCGTCTGGGCGCTGGCCGTGTTGCCGGGCTCAATGTCGTAGAGCAGGATATCGACCGCACCGTCGCCGTCGTAGTTGGGCGGCATCCCAAACAGCGTGTTGTTGTTTTCGATGATACCCGTGCCTGGCCGGACGGAGCCGTCGGGTGTTTGATCGAGCAAGGCCACACGGAGCGCGGCTACCTCGGCGTCGGTCACGTTGCCATTGGTGATCTCGGTGGTTTCCACCCATAGATGGTACAGCCCATCAGACTTGTCCTTCAGCGTAAACTCGCGTCCGCCCCACCCGTTGTTGCCCACATTGGTGTTGCTGATGTTCGTTTGGTCGATCAGCACGTTGAACGTCTGCACGTCGCCGATATCCGGTGGCATGACGGCGCCTTTGGCGAAACGCGGTAGCGTCCCGGCTTCACGCGCCGCATGGAATGCAGCGAGGTCAATAGCCGTGGTCGCATCGAAGCGGGTGCCACAGTAGCCCCGGTGCACCGTGCCGTCGGCATGGGTATGCAGCGTCAAGGTCGGTGCGAGCGCATGGGCGTCGAAGCGGGGTACTTCTTGGGCGGCCAATGTGAAGACAGTGCCCAACACCAGCGTGAGCAAGGCGGTAATCTTTTTCATAATGCAGCTAAAAAGATGATGCGGCTTCTTACGCGTGAAACGCCGCAGCAAAAGACGGGGTGCGTGAAGAGCAACAAACATCGCTCCCCTTCGACACAATACGGGGCTGTACCTACAGAACGCGAAGCGTCCCCTATGCCTACATGCCCCAAAAGGTATCGGCTGTTTTCACACGTGTCTTACCCCTCAGACCCATATTTCCCCTAAATGAGGCGTGCGAATTCAATGCAAGGCTGACACAGCGGGTTTCGCAGCCTCCCAATAAAGCAAGAATGACGCCATCTCGCGTTACTTATCGCGTTCACCCGTCTACAAGCCGTGGTGAATGGTTATGGGAGGTT
>CAYYHN010000305.1:1066-3016 GCA_964471245.1 uncultured Rhodothermaceae bacterium
GGGCGGATGGGAGGTTGGGCGGATGGGAGGTTGGGCGGATGGGAGGTTGGGCGGATGGGAGGTTGGGCGGACTAGGGCTAAGTCATTGCCTATCGAAAAGGTTCAATTTGGCGACCTGAACGTATTCAAGGTTAGAGAATCGTTCAGTGGAGATGGCATGGTCATTTTATTTCTGATGAAGCCCGTCTCCAACGTTGCATACGGTGGCGCAAGAACGTACCTTTTGGTGTTCTTTCGCATACGCCACCGGTTCCATGCCGCTCACGCGGCTGGATGAAAAGGGAATCCGGGCACAGATAATAAGCCATGCAGCACCCTCGTTGCTGCCTAGCCATTCTGTGAAGCCGGAGCTGTACCCGCAACTGTACAAGGTGCGCCAACCGCGACGAAGCGTTCGTTCACTGGGCTTTAGATGCCGCCTGGGAAGACCGATTGCCGAGCCGTTGGAGCCACGCGCCTTCAGCCAGGAGACCTGCCTGTGTGCGTTCATGCCTAGATCCTCCGGGAATAGAGGTCGCTGGCGTGTCTAAAGACGACCGCGTACCCGTCCTGTACGTGCGCGAGTCTGCTACACAAGCCACGACCATACATTGAGGTCGCGGCTTTTTTGTTTGGTTGTACTCCATATCGTTCGTTCCGTGCGCTTGCCCTGCACCAGTTGGCGATGCTCGTAGCCGTCGCGCTGCTGGCATGTGTTGCCTATGCGCAGGAAGCGGATTCCACCGTCGTGCTCCCCGAGGTGGTCATCGAAGACGCGCGCGATGCGGCAACGGCTACCGCAACCAGCCGCCTGACGACACTCGACGCCGCCACTTTACAGGCCGTCCCAACGATCGCCGACGCGCTGGAGGCGCGAACAGGGCTCTACATCAAGCGCTACGGCCCTTCTGGAGCGGCTACGCTCTCGCTACGCGGCACCAATGCTAATCAGACCCTCCTCCTCCTCGACGGCCACCGCCTCGCCGACCCGCAATCGGGGCAAGTCGACTTGTCGCTCGTGCCCACCTTCCTGCTCGCCAGCGCTGACGTGCTGCACGGTGCCGCCTCCGCCCATTACGGCTCCGATGGCCTCGGCGGCGTCGTCAGGCTCCGCACCATTGCCCCCAAGCCGGGGCTAACATGGCGTGCAGGTGGTCACACAGGAGCGTACGGCACACGCCAAGGCGGCGGCCTACTCGGCTTGGGTGGTGCTAGGTGGTCAGGGCTCGTGGCGGCTGAGGTCAGCGAGAGCACGGGCGACTTCACATATACCAACACTGCGTTGTTTCCGGCAGAGGAAGTCAGGCGCGATGGGGCCAACCGTACAATGCAGTCGGTCTATGCGAAACTGCAGCACCAAAGCAGCGCAAGCACGTCGTGGCTGAGCGTGTGGGGCAATCGCGCCGAGCGCGGCCTCCCCGGCCCAGGTAATGCGGCCCCCGTGCACGCCATGCAAGACGACGCCTACCTACGTCTCAGTGCACAAACCACCCGCATGCTTCGACGTGGCACGCTCACCACCAGCGCCTACGCACAAAGCACACGGCTCGACTACGACGCCCCAAACGACGACCCAAGCACACAACGTACGCAAACGGCCGCGCTACGCACCGAAGCCCGCCTTGCCATGCGCTCGAATTGGCTCTTCACGACAGGTGCTGAGTTGGGCTACGACCACACCGACTTGCGCGGCGGGCTGGGGCAGCAGCGGCTGGCTGCCTTCGCAAGTGGCACAGCGCAACGTGGCCGCCTGCTCGTCACGCCAGCCGTCCGCGCCGATGTATTGCGCAGTGCCGACCATACGGCCACAGCGTTAAGCCCCAGTCTCGGCTTGAACGTACAGCCGTGGCGCTACGATGGCATCAGACTGAAGGCGCAGGTTGGCCGCGCCTTTCGTGCGCCCACCTTCAACGAGCGCTACTGGACACCCGGCGGCAACCCCGACTTAGTCTCCGAGCGCGGCTGGACCGC
>CAYYHN010000305.1:3026-5940 GCA_964471245.1 uncultured Rhodothermaceae bacterium
GGCGCATGGCTCCAACCGCCCCCTGCGTTGCGCACCGAAGCCACTGTCTTCCGAAGCCGCATGCGCAACCAGATCGTCTGGCATCCCAGCTTCGTCGGGCAGGGCGTGCAGGTCTGGCGGCCGACGAATCTCGCACGAGTTGCAACGTACGGCCTTGAGTGGGGCGTGCATGCGCAGCCCAGCTTGTCGCGTGCGTTCCGTGCCGAAGGCGGCTTCGACTACACGTGGACGCGTACTGAAGATCGCAGTGACCCAGCCAGTGCCGCCTATGGGCACCAGCTTCGCTACCAGCCGCTTGCCCAACTCAAAGCCTACCTCGGCCTTGGCTGGCGCAGCCTCGGCGTGCAGGTTGCGGGGCGCTTCACCGGCCCGCGCTACCTCACCTCCGACGAGACCCAACAGCTCGACCCACACCACGTCGTCGATGTGCAAGCGCAGGCAAGCCGCACTATGGGCCCTACCCAGGCCACGCTGACCTTCACGCTCGCCAACGCGCTTGACGCCACCTACGAGATCATCCGCTTTTACCCCATGCCACCGAGGCACGCGCGCCTCCGGCTCACACTCGACCACCTGTAAAGCTCAACCTTGTCAACAACCATATCTACATGTTTTTCTATTCTCCCTCCTCATTGCGTACGATGCGCGGCCTGCCCCTGCTCCTGCTGAGTGTCTTGCTCCTGACAGGCTGCGACCTCTTCGGCTCCGACGATGATGACGACCCGCGCCTCATCACCACGGGTGTCGTCGTCGGTAACGGCGGCAACTTTGGCGACCAGAATGGTTTTGTCACGGTCTACGATCCAGCAACAGGCACCACGGCCGATATGGCCAACCTCAGCGGCTTTGTGAACAGCATCGCGGTGCGCGGCACCCGCGTCTACGCGCTGCTCAACACGTTCAGCACCGGCCGCATCGACGTGCTCGACCTCGACCTCGACCTCGACCAAGCGGCACGTGTTGCTCAGATCCAAGACGTGCCCATCCCGCGGTATATGGACTTTCTGAACGACACCAAGGCCTACGTCACCAACTTAAACTTTGCAGGCAAAGGGTTCGTCAACGTGCTTGACCTCACGACCAACACCGTCGTAGGTGATCCGATTGAGGTAGATTTCTCGCCAGCAGGCATTCTCGTCGTCGGCGACGAAGTATTTGTGGCTAATAGTGGAAACAGCGGCGCAGGTACCACGCTCAGCATCATTAACACTGCGACGGATACGGTCAGCAGAAGCATTGATTTAGGCTGCGACGGCCCAACGGAAATCATGCTCGATGCTGAGGAGGAGCTTATTGTCGTTTGCCACGGGAAGACGGTGTTCAACGATGACTTCACCGAAGTACTCGAACGCACCAACGGCCAAGTCGTGTTTGTGGATGCCGCGAGCCGCAGCGTGACCGGGCGCATCCAACTCAATGTACAGGTGGGCTCGACGAATGGCTCACAAGCTGCCACCTACAGCGCGGAAGCCGAGGAAGCCTATATCCTTAACCCCGGCGACAACCAAGTTTTCCGCATCGACACGGCTACCAACACGCTCGCAGCAACCATCGCCGTCCCCGAAGCAGCAGACCTCACAGGCCTCTCTGGCCTCGCGTACGACGCCGACCAAGAACGGCTCTACATCGGCCGCTTGGCGCAAGCAGGTGGCTTCGCCAGCTTCACCGATGCCGGCGCTGTGGTGGTACTGGACCGCGACGGCACCCAAATCGACCGCTTCCCCGCGGGCCCCGCTCCGTCATACGTTGCCTTACGGCAAGAAACCGAATAGCCCATTACGAGCCATGCACATCGACCGCTGCTACTGCTTCCAGCAGACGTTTTCCGAAATCAAGTGTGTTGCACACGAGACGGGCGCAGACACCATTGAGGATCTGCAAGATCACGTCGTCTTCGGGCACAACTGCCAGCTCTGCCACCCGTATGTGCGGCGCATGCTGCGTACCGGTGAAACGGTGTTCAACCACATTGTGCGCGCCGAGGATGAACCCACACATGGGTCGCAAGCAGCCTAACATGATTTGACGCTACGCTACCACGACGCGTGCACCGCGTACCAGCCTCGGGGTTGGTGCGCGTTTTTTGTTTAAGGCAGCGCTGGCTTACCGCTCTGATGCCTTCATCAACAGAGCAGTATCGGCAGGAATTCCCCCAACTTTAGCGGAATGTGATAAGCTGGCATGATCCTCGTTAGTCGTGGGCTACGTAGTTGAATCACGAGGGGGCCGGCGGCGGCGTCGTGAGCACGCCAGAACCAGCCCGTCAGCCCACAAACCCCTTCGGAAGTTGATGAGTTACCCTATCCAATCTGCTGCAAACAGGCCTGTTGGGCTTTATCAGCGGCTTCAGCGCACCACGGCCCCACAAGCCCCGCGTGCTCCAGAAGCCAACCCAACGCCCCAGCAAGCCGCCCCAGCGGCCCCGGCAAACGCTGCCCAGAGCACGGCAAAGCTTACCGCAGCCGAGCAGCATATGATCGACAGCTACTTTCCGGCCTCGCCTAAACTGACGCTGCGGCTCTACGGCCCGGCTCAGCAGGCCGCCTCGGCTTCGCCCGCCACCCTCGGCAGCCGCCTCGACCTGCGTGGCTAACGCGCTCGCTTCCGTTTCCAGCGTCCATCCGGTAGTGCAACATGACGCTTGCTCAACTTCAACGCCAACGCCTTCCGATCGGCCAGCCCGGTACCGATGGCGGTCCCTCGCTCCCGCAGCCGCGTATGCTCGGCGACTTCGGGTCGGGCACCAACTTTCAGGACACCCTCGAAACGGCCATCCACCGCGTTGATGCGATGCAGAAGGACGCCGAGAACCAAGTGACGGCCTTCGTGGCAGGCGAGCAGGAAAACCTGCATGAGGTCATGATCTCCATGAACCAAGCCCCGCTGTCGTTTGACTTGATGGTCGAAGTACGCA
>CAYYHN010000306.1:0-5930 GCA_964471245.1 uncultured Rhodothermaceae bacterium
CGATTGGCAGCGCCGCAACCTCGACGATCGGGTCGAAGCCTGCATTCAGATCGTCCACCCCGACCACCGAGGTCGCCTGATTCGCACGTTAAAATTCGCTATGGCCGACCACCGTTCGGCGTGGGAACTGCAATCTGATGGTCGTTACATTCAGCGCGTGCCTCGGAATGAGGAAGAAGATGTCACCTACCAAGATCTGCTCATGAAACGTGCCCTGCGCAGGATCCACAAAGCTGATGCCCCGTGGGAAATGGCCTGAAGGCCACTTTTGACTTGGTGAACGTATAGGGAAATGATAGATCAGAACCCAAGTTTGAGTCTATAGTCTGCGCGTGGATTGAACGGACGAAACGAAGAGACAAAGAGGATCTGAGGCCGCTAATAAAGCCTTCGTTGATTCTTTGTCTCGTTGAATCTTCGATTCCTGAGGGTTGGACTGCTTTGTCGAATGCACTGCTAGAAATAGCGTTCGAGTCGTTTAGGCGAGTCGTCACGGTACATTTTTTTGATCCAGTACGAAGGTGCATCCCGGTCAATTTTGCGATGCATGGGGTCTTTGCCGAAGATGCGGAGGCCGATCCCTGTTGGGAAAACGGCAAGGTAGAAAACGAGCGTAAGCAGCACACGCGTCATGATGAAGCCTAATACAAGCGCAAGCCCCATCCAGACCCGGTAGAGCGGCCGGAGCACTGTTGGAAGCAGCATGCCTAGTACGATCAGCGCAAGACCGATGCCGCCCAGCGTGTAGGTAAGGCCGTCGAGTGTCCAGCCACGTCGCCACAGAATGAAGGTGGCTATTCCCAGCAGCACCAAACCGACCACCCGTCCAAACGAGCGGAGTGCCTTGGTTCCTACATCGAGGTGATGCAGCTCGGTGCGAATCTCGTTGATGAAGTTTTTCATTGCTCTGCGATAGTGGGCTGAACAGCCTCGGTTTCAATCAGACGGTGGTACTGGTCCGGACGGCGGTGGTGAAGGAACAGTTGCTGGGCGGGTGAGGCTGCGCAACGGGTGTAATCGAGATCGGCGTAGAGGATGGCGTCTTCGCCTTCCGGAGCACGAGCAATAACTTGCCCGAACGGATCAACGACGAACGAGCCGCCAGCAAACGTGAGATGGGGTTCCTCGCCAACGCGATTCGCCAATGCCATGAAGCAGCCGTTGTGGAAGGCTTGCACGCGCAACTCGGCTTCGAACAGGCCATCCGGCCATTCGCCCACAGCGCCAGCTTGCGGTACGAGAATCAGTTCGGCTCCATCCAGCACGAGGCTGCGTATGTATTCGGGGTAATGCCGATCGTAACAGATTGCGATGCCGATGCGCCCAGCGGAGGTGGCGAAGACTTGGAAGCCCGTGTCGCCGGGGTTGTAGTAGTCTTGCTCCCAGAAGCCTTCATAGTGGGTGATGTGCATCATGCGCGTTCGCCCCAGCAGCGCGCCATCAGCATCGATCACCGGGGACGTATCGTACGCCGCTTCACCGTCACGCTCGTAGAGGTTGAGAATGACCGAAACGCCTAGTCGCCTAGCTGCTTCCTGAAACGCTGCGGTTGTTGGCCCCGGGATGGGTTCGGCTAGCTCGCGTGACTTGGGTCCGCCACGGTGCTGCGGGTAGAACGGCGTGAAGGCGAGTTCGGGAAAAACGACGAGATGTGAACCGTTCGTAGCTGCCTCCTCAAAGGCTCGTAGCCCACGCGCGAGGTTGTCGGCAAAGTCGTCGGTTGCGTGCTGCTGTACGAGCGCAATGCGGGGCATGGTGGCTGAAGGCGTTCGGTGATCGGTAGGCCGAAAGATACGTCTCTGCCCCATGCCGCACTAGCGCGATCAACCTGTTGCAACATCAGCCGGTTGCTCTGCTCCGAAGGTTTCTACGAGCCATGCCCGAATCTCATCGCGGGTGGCAATGAAGGCGGCAAGGCGCGCGGCATCACTGCTGGTCACGTTCGACGGGTCCGCAAAGGCAAAGTGCATGTTGCGCTCGCGGGCGGGGACAAAGGGGCACGTCTCACGGGCCGAGTCGCATACCGTCACAACGATGTCCATCGGTACATCAGCCAACGCTTCGACGGTTTTGGACGTGTGCCCTGTGATGTCGAGGCCTAGGTCTTCCATCGCACGGATCGCATGGGGCTTCACGAAAGTCTCCTCGGTGCCTGCGCTGTATGCGTTGTAACGGTCGCTGTGGAACGCACGGAGCAAGCCTTCGGCCAGCTGCGAGCGCGCTGAATTATGGGTACAGACAAATAAAACGTTCTTCTTGGCCATGACGGTGGGTACAGAGTCGTGCTGAAACTAAACATGCGGAATCGAAACGAAAGAATACGTCAGGAGGAGCGACTGAACATCAGGAAATTGTAAAGCCTCAGCGTGTCCGCGCGGCATCGTTTGGTCGTCCGCCCTACCTTCTGGATTCCGACCCGAACATCACCGACCATCATGGAAAAAGAAACCTACCTCATCCGCCAGCAGCTCACGCGAAGTGCGTTTAATGAACACGCCAACCCAATCTACTTCACGTCAAGCTATGTTTTTGAAGACGCGGAGACGATGCGGGCGGCGTTTGCAGGCGAGAACGACCGCCACGTGTATTCGCGCTATGCCAACCCCAACGTTGACGAGCTGATTGCCAAGGTGGCTTTTCTTGAAGGCACCGAGGCCGGATGGGCTACGGCTTCAGGGATGGCGGCGCTTTTCACCACCTTTGGGTCCTTGCTCAATGCTGGCGATCACATCGTCTCCAGCCGCAGTATCTTTGGCTCAACACACAAACTTTTTACCGAGATCCTGCCACGTTTTGGCATCACCACGACCTATGTACGTCACGATGAAGTGGAGCGATGGTCAGAAGCGGTCCAGCCCAACACGCGCATGGTCTACATGGAAACGCCGACGAACCCAGCGCTCGACCTTGTGGACATGGACGCGGTTGGGGCATTTGCGAAGGCGCACAGCTTGCTTTACGTCGTCGACAACTGCTTCGCCACGCCGCTCATCCAACAGCCCGCGCGTCATGGGGCGGATGTCGTAATCCATTCGGCAACCAAGTACATGGACGGCCAAGGGCGTGCGATGGGCGGATTGATCTTGGGCGCACAGGAGATCATCGATCAAGTGAAGGCGTTTGCACGGCATACCGGCCCCGCATTGTCGCCCTTCAACGCGTGGGTGCTTTCGCGGTCGTTGGAGACGTTGCCTTTGCGCATGGCGCAGCATGCACGTAATGCGCTCGCGATTGCCGAGCGACTGGAGCAGATGACCGAAGTGGCTCGGGTGAAGTATCCACATTTGCCCTCGCATCCCCAGTATGCGCTCGGGCTGAAGCAGATGGCAACAGGTGGCGGCTTGGTCGCGTTCGATCTGGCAGGAGGACTCGCCCAAGGACGTAGGTTCTTGGACGCACTGCGTATGATTCGGCTTACCGCTAACCTGGGCGATGCGCGCACAATCGCTACACATCCGGCAAGCACGACGCATTCGAAGCTGACCCCCGAAGACCGTGCAGCCGTTGGCATTGGCGAGGGCATGGTGCGGATTTCCGTCGGCCTCGAACACGTCAACGACATCTGGGCCGATATCGCGCAAGCAATAGAGGCGTCCGTCGAATAGGCCAACGTCTACAGCTTCTGGAAATACCGAGCCACAGGCCAGAGCCCGAAGCCGTGCTTCTCATAGGTGCGCCGCGCCGGAGCATGCCCGGAATCGCCGCCCGTCTCCACCATCGCGACGGCCATCCCAGCAGCGCGCATCTGTTCAATGGCAAACGCTGTAAGCTCCCCGCCGATGCCGCGTCCTTGTACATCCGGATCTACAGCGATCAAGTACACCTCACCCATGCGGCTCTCCTGATCCATTTTCACAGCCACATAGCCCGTGATGCCCTCCTCCGAGCGCGCCACCCATACGTCGATATCGTCCGCAGCACATGTGTCCTCGACGACCTTTTGCTTGCTCGGTCGCCAGTCGCCCGGATAAAAGACCGCATAGACGTCGGGGTCCATCGCTTGCTGCATGGAGGCAAACACAGGGGCCCACGCCCGTAACGAAAGGTCGACCAAGGTAGCTAGGTCGCTGGGTGTGTAGGGGGTGATGTGCATAGTTGGCGTGCTAATCGGCGAGGAATTAAGGCAAGGTGCTTGGCCGAGCAGGCCGCCATCCATACGGCGGTGGTGCAAACCCGGCTATAAGTACGCCAAGCACGGCATCGAGGGTGCCACAAAAAAGTGGCCACCACGTAGGGGCTACGGGCTGTTCAATGAGGTAGGCATGCGCTATGTCGTAGCCGCCATGTACGAAGAGTAAGAGGGCGATCAGACCTCGCACATGAAAGACTCCTGTCAGTGCGCCAGCAGTGAAGCCAAGGGCGATGAGGGTTTCGCGTAGCAGCCCTACACCGGTCATGGCTGCAAACAGGATGTAGTATCCTGCAATGACCACAACCAGCGTAGGATAGAAGCTACGCTCTGTATCGAACTGGAACTGTCGTGCCATCAGCCAGATGGCGATGGCCGCAAGGGCACCGATACTTGCTGCTAGCATGGCTAGTCCCGCAGCTTTGCACCGAAGTCGCCTTCGAGACGGCGGACGATCTGCTGGATGCGTTTGTCCACTTCCTTGTCCTTCAGCGTGCGGTCTGCGCCGAAGCGAAGGGCGAACGCGACGCTCTTGTGGCCGTCAGGGACGCCTTTTCCTTGATACACATCGAAGACAGTTGCGTCTTGCAGGAGTGGTCGGCCTGCTTGCACGATCGCATCCAACATCGGCCCGGAGGGCTGGGCATTGGGGACGAGCACGGCAAGATCACGGTCGGCCACAGGATAGCGACTAACACTAGTGTATTGCGTACGCAAGTTTGGTGTTGCTAATTGGACGAGCGTTTCGGCATTGAATTCGGCAAAGAACGCAGGTGCACGCAGGTCGTACTGTTCGGCCATCGTATCGCTGAGCTTGGCAATGATCCCAAGCGGCGTCTTGCGGCTGTAAACATTCAGGTGGTAGCTTGTTGCATCTGTGCCTTCGTAGACTGCTTCCATCTTCACCTTCGGAATCCGTAGCATGCGAAGCAATGCCTCGACGGTTCCTTTCAGATCGAAGAAGTCCGCGTTTTGTGCGGTGCCGTCCCACGTCATTGCGCCGTTGAGGCCACTAAGCGTTAGGATGAGTGCTTCATGCTCGAAGTAGCCCGGCACAGTCGTGTCTTGGCGCTCGGTCTTGTGGAAGACGTGGCCGAATTCCATGAACCGAAGGCGTGTCTGCCCGTGATTTTGGTTATGCTGCATCACCTGTAGCAGTCCCGGCAGCAAGGTGGGGCGTAGTGCCGCCATCTCCTCCGAGATCGGCTTCAGCGTCGTTACAACGGGGCCGTGTGCGTGAGGGCCGCCGAGGTGTTCGAGATTGAACCGCTCGGCGACAGCCGTACGCAGCATGCTGTTCGTATACGTTTCGCGGTAACCAAGCCCTGCCAACAGGTGCCGCACCTTGCTCCTCACGATGCTCACGGGTCGCTCCTGCGGCGTGAAGTTAGGCAGCTTCGAATGTGCCGGGTCAGGGATGCAGTCGTAGCCATAAAGGCGAGCGACTTCCTCAATCACGTCGATCTCGCGTTCGACATCCGGACGGAACGTCGGAACGGTGCAGTGCAGCAGCCCGTCGCCGTCCACCTCGACGCCGAAGCCGATGGCGCGGAGCAGCCGCACGGCGTCTTCGCTCGGAACGTGGATGCCGATGATGGTGTCGATGCGGCTCGGGCGCACGGCGATGACGTGTGTCTCGGGCTTCGTCGGGTGTGTGTCCACCATGCCGTCGACGATAGTACCGCCGCCAAGCTCGGCGATGAGCTGGGCGCAGCGCGCCGCCGCCCACACCTGCCCGTCGTTGTCCACGCCGCGCTCAAAACGGTACGAGGCGTCGGTCTGCAAGCCGAGCAGCTTGGCC
>CAYYHN010000307.1:0-2924 GCA_964471245.1 uncultured Rhodothermaceae bacterium
GCTGGATGGCGCGGACGACATCTATGCCGTCGATAACTTGGCCAAAGGCCGCGAAGCCTTGTCCGTCGGGGTTGCGTGCGCCACCGTAGTCGAGTGCAGGCTGATCGCCGATGCAGATGAAGAATTCGGACGAAGCGCTCCCGGGGTCCGAGCGCGCCATCGAGAGGGTACCGTCGCGGTGGAGGATGCCCGTTGTCGTTGTCGTTTCGTGGGCGATGGGTGGCAGACGCTGCTCATCTTCGCGGAAGCCAAGGCCACCTTGGATGACTTCAATCAACACGTCGTTGTCGGGTTGGTTGTCGAGGCGAACCGTTCGGTAAAACGACGCGCCACTCCAGCGGTCTTCATCGACGTACTGCAGAAAGTTCGCCACGGTGATCGGGGCCGCTTCGGGGTAGACTTCTACGACGATGATGCCAAGGTCCGTCGTCATCTCGATGCGAGGCGTTGGCGTGGCGCAGGCTGTCAGGAGCAGTATGGCAGCGGCGAGCAGAGGAAGGCAGCGGAGCATAGGCAGCGTGGATGGGTGAAAGCCATTCTAATCTGCATGAAAAAAACCGGGCGTGCAAGCCTTGAGGCTGCACGCCCGGTTTAGAAGCGTGTAAGCAGACGAATCCGTTACTGCTGGAAGAGACGACGATTGTCGGTGATATCGGCTTCTTCGCGCAGGTTCGCTAGCCATTCCGTCCGCACGCTGTTGCGGAGCGTGTTCTCTAGCGAGGTGCGAATCTGGTCCTTCTGGGCGTCGGTAACTGCAGCGGGCTCCGTGACCGATGTAACGCGAAGCGCGTACACGGCGTTGGGGCCTTCGATCACGCCCGAGGTTGTGTTGGCCTCCATCCCGAAGGCCGTGCCAACGAATGTTTCGTCGCGGCCAAGACCTGCTACGACAGGTGCATTGAGTTTGAGGTCATTAGCCGAGCTGGACTGTACGCCTGGGGCCTGCTTCATGCTATCGAAGCCATTCGCGAACAGTTCTTCGAAGCGGGCACGCTGTATTTCGCGTTTCTTGGCGAGACGTACTTGCGGCTCCAAGCGGTTGCGCACTTCGTCCAGCGGCGTATAGCCTTCTTCTGTGATGTCAGTGACTGTTGCCACGATGTACTGGCGGTCCAGTTCGATCACATCAGTGACGCGGCCTACCTCAGCACGTGCGAGGAAGTTACGGAGGGCATTGCTGTTGCCGATGCCAGGGATGAAGTCTTGGTCGGCTTCGAATGTAACTGTCTGGATGTCTAGGCCTGCGCGTTCGGCTTCGGCTGCGAAGTCACCTGATTCCGTCGTGAAGTACTGTACATCATCGAGTTGTTCGACGACACGGTTGAGCGTGGCGACGCTGGCGCGGATGCGCTGTGCGTAGTCAGCCACCTGTACTTCTTGTGTGGAGCGTTCGGTTACTTCGATTAAGTGAAGGCCAAACTGTGTTTCCACCGGGCCAACTAACTGGCCGATACGTGCACCGAAAGCGGCATCGGAGAACGGCTCGACCATACGTGTACGGTCAAACCAACCAAGGTCGCCACCTAATGCGCCGCTCCCACGATCTTCCGACTCGGCGCGGGCAATCTCAGCAAAGTCCGCACCGCCACGAATGCGGTTGCGTGCGTCGATTGCTTTAGCACGCGCCGCTGCAAGTGCGGCTTCGTCGCCTTCTGGCGCACGGTACAAGATGTGGCGTGCTTTGATAACAGCCTCTTCGGCTTCTTGCACATCCACAATTTTGACGAGGTGTGCTTCACTGCCGACGATCATGGGGCCCATCACACGGCCTACTTCAAGATCAGCGAAGACAGCTTCAGCGATTTCGGTATCCAACTCATTCGGGCGGAAATAAGCGTTGGTGTACGGACGTTCGGAACCGTAGCGCATCACGAAGAGCGAGTCCTCGTCGGTTTCAATGAACTCTGCGCGCATGCCTTCTAGTTCTTGAAGGACACTGCTGGTGTCTTCTGGCGTTGGGTCTTTCGAGAGCGCCACATAGTTTAGCGTGAAGGTGCGGGCGCGTGCAAAGTCTTCGCGGTTCTCGTTGTAGTAGTCGCGCAAGTCGCGGTCAGTTACTTCTACCGAGTCATCCGGGATACTGGCGTAGCGTAATGCCACGTATTCGGCGTCGACGGTTTTGTTCTGACGCACGTACTCGTCCATGATGTCGGCTTCCGAGATGCGAACGGAGGCATCGACCAGCTTGTTCAGCTTCTCCGTGCGGCGCTGTTGGCGCAGAATATCTTCCAACTGAATCCACTGTGCTTGCGCGTCGGGATTGTCGATGAAGTTCTGGAGCAAGGCCCGGTCCACGCCACCTTGGCCGTCGCTAAAATACACGCCGATGAGCGGGTGGGGATCGTTGCCAACGACCATATCGACGAGTTCTTCGTCGGTCACGGCGATGCCGAGGCGATCCATTTCCTGCTGGCGCAGTTGGTCCTCGACGAGTGCGTTGAAGACTTGGTCACGAATTTGGTCGGCACGCTGAGGTGGCACTTCGTCGCCCGTGCGGTTTTGCTCGTTCTGGATCTGCGCATTGACGGCGCGGTTGTAGTCTTCCAGCGGCACATCATCGCCATTGACAACCGCAATGTTATTACCGACAACGCCAATGACGTCGAATGCACCCGAGTCTTGCAGCGTCCACAGTGCACCAAAAGCAATCACGAGAACCCAGAGCACCACGCCCGTGTTTTCTCGCATTTTGTTCATCACACCCATGGATGATCCTCCAGTGTTTTCCTAAAACTGTATAATGATGGTTACGGCACAACGTGCCACCGGGGAAGGGGGATGCGCTGGTGGGTCGCCGAGCGCACTTCCGTATTTAAACGGTGCCCTTGTGCATTTTAGTACGGATGAATTGATCCATTTACTGAGCACGGTACCGCTGATCAGCCACAATTCGCAAAGCAGCCGAGCTAGGTAATATAAGACCT
>CAYYHN010000307.1:2942-5915 GCA_964471245.1 uncultured Rhodothermaceae bacterium
TGGTCTGCTGCAAGGGTGGCATATTTTGCACGTTGTTCGCGAGCAGCGGGCATGCTACTTCGCCTCTGGTACCGTTCCTGCGAGTGCAACATGTAGCTGATCCGGGTGGAATTGGTCTGCAATGACGCGGTGCACATCGTCGAGTGTGACGGCATTGACCTCATCGACAAAGCGGTCGAGGTAGTCAATTTCAAAGCCGCGCTCGGCATTGGCAAGCAGGGCACTAGCTAAGCCACCTGTAGTGGCTAGATTTACTTGGAAAGCTCCATTGATTGTTGTTTGCTTTTCCTGCAATTCTGCCGCCAAAATACCATCGCGCACGAAGCGAACAATCTCACTGCGTGTCGCCTCAATGCCGCGTTCGATGTTCTGTTGGCTTAGGGTGACGGCCACGCGGAAGGAGCCATCGAAGTCTGGCGTCATACCCGCTAGTGTGGCACTGATGCCATACGTTAAGCCCATCTGGTCGCGTACCACGTCCATCAGGCGCGATGAAAAGTTGCCGCCAAGGATAAACGTCGCGAGGTAGAGTGCGCGGTAATCGGGATCATTGCGACGCATGGTCAGCGCGTGACCGAGACGTACATCTATGTTCTGTTTGTCGGCCAATGGAATGACAACGCGGCCGGGTTCTTCGGGAGTAGCCTGTGCTGTGTAGGCGGGTGTACTGTTCGTAGGTATCCAATCACCAAATGTGCTCTCGAGGGCGTCGGTGTAAGTTTGGGGGGAGAGGTCGCCTACGAGGACAATATTTAAGTTGGTCGCGCCAAAGTGGCTCGCATGGTACGCACGCACCATTTCAGGTGTCAGTTCTTGGAGCGTTGCCAGTTCCGTCGTAGGGGTAGGAATGTGGTTGGGGTGGCTTGTATCAAAGAGCCGCCGCGAGAGTGCGCCAGTTGCCAGCGAACCAGTTTGTTCCATCGACCGCTGTACAGAGGCCATTGTGCGCGCATGTGCCACAACGAACTGTTCGTCGGCAAGGGCAGGTTCGCGCAATTGCATAGCGAGCAGTTGTAGCACCTCAGGCACATCTTTGCGCAGCGCTCGCCCAGAGAATTCGACCAAGAATCCGTCGGTTGAGAACGACAGTTGGGCGCCCATATTTTCAAGGCGATCGGCGACTACGTATTGGTCCATCGTGCGCGTCCCTTTGTCCAGCAGCGCCACTAATACATTCTGGACGACTTCCTCGTGCACGGCGAAGTCGGGGTAGGCGCGGAACGATCCACGAAAGGACACGACATCGTGTACGGGCATCGGCAGCATGTACACATCGGCATAGCCAGCGCGGGTGATTTGGAGACGGTCAGCGAAACGCGGCGAAGTGGAAGGCACAGAACGGGTCATGCAATAAATAGCAAATAAAACGAGCAAGTTGGGATTATGCGGGTGCGCCAGCAGGAACGGTTGGCACGTACCAACCGACCGTGCAACGGTCGTCGGTGAGCCACGTTTGTGCGACGCGTTGTACATCGGCTGGCGTTACGCGCTGCACGTTCTCGAAGAACGTAGTAAACAATTTCCAGTCCCCTGCAGCAATGGCTTCGTTGAGTTGCGAGGCGATGCCAAAGCCGCCATCTCGATTGAAAGCTTCTTGAGCGCGGAGCTGATTGGTCGCGCGCGTCAATTCGGCTTCGGTGATGCCCTCGGTCTGTATACGAATAACCTCATTACGCAAAGCCTGCTCAACTTCGTCGTGCGATCGCTCTGGGGCAAGCAGCCCAAGCAGATAGAATAGCCCCGGATTGCGTAATCGAGATGCCGACGCCATCTGGTGCGTCGCTAGTCCTTTGGCGACGAGGTTGCGATACAGGCGGCTGTTCTTGCCTGAAGCCAACACCATCGATAGCATATCGAGTGCGTCTGCGTCTTCGTGATGGGCGTCGGGTTGTTTCCACGCGAGCATCACCATGCCCAACTGCCCGGATTGCCGGATGGTGACGCGGCGTTCGCCCAGTTGCTCAGGTTCACGCGTCGTCACGTCTGGGATTGGGTGAGCCGATGCAGGGATAGGGCCGAAGTGTTTCTCCAATGTGTCCAACACGGCTTCGGGTTCGAAGTCTCCGATCACCGAGACCGTGGCGTTGTTAGGCCAGTAGTATGTGTCGTAGAAATGACGGAGCCCTTCTTGGGTCGCGTGCTCAATGTCGCTTCGCCATCCAATCGTGGGATGGTGATACGGATGGGCAACAAACGCCGTGCTCCATACTGCATGGTAGAGCTTACGCATTGGCTCGTTGTCGCCTCGGTCGAATTCATTGAGGATAACCGAGCGCTCGCTCTCCAAATCGTTTAGCGAGATCCGTGCGCCCCGCATGCGGTCGGCTTCGATTTCAATCGCTAGGGGTAGATGCTCTTTTGGCAAGAGTTCGTAGTAGTTGGTGCGGTCTAACCATGTTGTCGCATTGACGCGGGCGCCTACACGTTGCAGTAGGTTAAAGACGGATGTGCCCGCTTCCTTGTTAAACCGCTCCGTACCCTTAAACATCAAGTGTTCGAGCATGTGGGTTGCACCTGTGAGACCCGCGCCTTCGTTGCGGCTGCCGACGCGGTAGGTAATCATAAACGTTGCAACAGGGACGGCCGGGTTAGGCATCAACAGCACGTGGAGTCCGTTGGTGCGGTGCCGCCACGCGTCGATGCCGCCCGAAGTCTCCTCAAAAAGAAACGCAGAATGTTTGCGCATAGCTTGTAATTGTTGAGCTCAAAAACAACGAAGAAGAAGAGCGATCGCGATCTGCGTGTACGCTCCAGCGTTCAGAATGGATGTGCACTAGTGAGGTTAAGCATCCTCAACAAGGACACAGGCGTCGGGCGAGGGGGTACGAACTGGAAGAACCGGATGTTTGATACGGCGACGGGCGAGTGACGTAGGAAGTGTTGCCTTCCGGGCTTGCACCATCACACGTTGCGTCTCTCGGTGGGCATCGGCTTCGACATTGTAGGAGAAAAGACTAGTGAATTTAAAGACAA
>CAYYHN010000308.1:0-5914 GCA_964471245.1 uncultured Rhodothermaceae bacterium
AAACTCGCGCTGACAATACGCGCACTCAATCGCCACCAAAGCACCCGGAGCAAATCATGGCGGTTTCCAGCGACGTAGGGTGAAGCCTCTCCGTTATCTCCAAAAATCGAATCATCGGGACCGCGCTAGCTCTGGAGATACCGCATTTGAAGGGAACCTCCCAATCTTCTCGTCGTACGTAGTCGGCGACGTGCACTTGGTACGTGCGGTCCCACCCGCGACCTTCAGGAGTAACCACCCACGAATCAACCTCAGGGTCTCGCAGACGGACCCTGGCAAGCAGGGAAGCAAACCCGCTATCCACCGAGGCGCCTTTCTGCGTCGTTGAGCTTGCGGCAGGTGGGGCACTCTACGTGCTTGCATAGCAGAACAATTCTGTGCAGGTACCACGCAGCTAGTAGGTTAATCGCCGCGCCAACAATCCAACCAACGGTGCTAGCCATGACGATGGCGCCAGTGTTCCGCACACTCGATGCAATAACGAGAATGCCGGGTAGGCGAGTACTTGTCCGCGTGCCTGTCGATGTTGCACCAAGTGCGCTCGCCACAGGCTGCAAGCAGCATCTCCCCCATGACACCAAAACCGAAAAGGTCAGGGAAGAAATGAAGCATCCGCCCGTTCCACTTGCGCAGCCATCGAGGGTCGTTGGCCTTGACCGCCTTGTGCAGGCGAGACCAAGCGTCAATCTCAAGCGCTACCGGATGGTCAGCAGGGTACCCCCTAGCACGCGCCATTCTGTTCCCTCTCCCAGCAATCGGGGCAAACGTCAATGGCTAGGTTGAACGCATCGGTTCTCTCAAGACCACGTAACTCGCCCCACACGTCAAACGTGGCTAAAGAAAGCAGTTGGTAGCGCGTCTTTCCGCACAGCGTTTGCCACGTGCCGTCGGCGAACCCCTGAGCGTGGCAACGCATCAAAAGCCATTTCTCCATCGCGCCGGGGCCAACGATATGCGCCTCCACTTTCCCGCTCCTGAGCTGCGTGGCGACCCACTCCAACTCTTCGCCAACACGAATGCGTGCGGCTAGCTCAGCCCTCATCTGCTTTGCACAGCTCAAGGTCTTCTTTCCGCCAAAGGAAGATGGCAGCTACCCATGGTTCGGCGAACTCGTCATGGAAAGGACGCGGCATGTACTGCACCTTGACGTTGGCGTGGCCCCCGAGGACTTCCACCGCTTTGACTTGCGCCTTTATCCAGACGGTCTGGCCTGGCCGTAGGTCCCCGCCATCGTCTTCTGTGGCCGGCGGAGTTAGCCGCCCATGCGCGTCGGCGAAGCGGTCCCACTCATCCATTCTCGGCCTGCGATTTCTCGTACTCGGCAGCGAGTTGGGCAACGGACTTGGGGAGCACCTTGAGAGCGCTCTGCCCGCAGAACTTGCAAAGCACCGCGTCATGCCGCTCGCTCATCACGAACACGTGAATGCCGCAAGGTGACTCTTTACAGGGTGTAGCGATGAACTCCACCTTGGAAGGGTCCGCGTTTAGTAAAGGAGCAATCAGTGCGCGCAGCTCTTCCTGCTTTGCGTCGGTAGCCTTGCGCTGCTGCTCTAACGAGTATTTGAGCGACTCTTCCAAAGACCACAAGGTCGCCCACTCTTGGGCGACTGCCTGCATTTGAGCTTTCTGTCCGTTCGTTATCTTCATCGCTATTTCTTTATCGGAAGGACCTCCACCGATACAACCTTTCCGGGGGAGGTTACTCGCGCAGCTACGTGCCTCTGCGACGCAGTAGCTTGCGGACTCAGCAAAGATGCAATCGTCCCGCGCGCAGCTTTGATAGCTTGCTCATGCAACTGCCCCAATGAGCATTCGCCCTCCCAGTTGCCCCCGCTGTTTTCAATGATGACCTCAAAGGTCACCCGCGAGGTGTACTTGAAATTCTTTTCGTAGTTAGACGACACGCGGCCTCCTTCGTCGTTGCCTTTCGTTTGTCCGTCCCAAGCGCCACTCCACCTCGCATGCTGGGTCGTCGCACAGATAGATAGTGGTGCCAGATTTCTTAGACACCAGCCTAGAGAATTTTTTGTAGCCTACCGGGCAGTCTCCCTCTAACCGAAGGCAAACGTACTTCTCGCAAGAAACGCACAAAGCGTGCGAGCACGAATCCCAACGAAGTGAATCAAGACTCATGGTAATTGCGCTTCCGGGTCCAGTACTTTTCCTTCATCACCATTCACCTCATCCCAAGCTGACAAGCATTCTTGGCAGTACACCTTTGCCTCTACGTGGTCGCGCGGGTACATGTCCTGGCCGCAAGCCGTGCGGACGTACTCCCCGTCTGGGGACTCGTCGCATGCCCAATGCAGGTACCCCATAACCGAAGTACGCCATACGAAGCCATCGAGCGCACGCACAGACTCAACGTAGCTGAGCAGCTCACGGGGAATGTCAGAGCTTTTCTGCGAGGACATGGATAGCCCCACTAGGCGTTAGTGCCTCTTCCTTTGTTCCGAAGAACTCTCTGCGAAGCCGGCCAGCACTCGCGGGGTCCACTTGCTCAACAAACGCAAGCAGCAAGTCGCGGCCAGTAACCACCGCGGAAAACGGTTTCCCGTCCGGGTCGCCGTTTTCGTGCCACAAAAGAGTGATGTAGTCGTTGCCGCAGCCGCCCCCGCTATCGACCCGCGCCACCGTCCCATCGTCGGCGCTAAGCGTAAACATGGACTGCCGGAAACCTGCAGCCAACGTACGCGTAGGATTCTCACTGGCATCCGCCATCGGCAAGGTCACCGCGAGAACGCGGCCAAAATCAGCGCAGGAATGAAGTTTCGCCATACCTGAACTATTGACCGGTGTCCTGCGTTTTCTCACTCATCCGCCACGCGGATTCACAAGCAGGTGAACAGAACGAAATCAACACCGCGTCTTTCCACCTACCCTGGGTTTCGTAGGAAAACATCTTCTTTCGACCAACGCCACAGTTAAGAAAATCGCACAGTGGTTCGTTACAAACGTGGCAGCCTCTATGCGCAAAAGAGCAATCTACGGTCGCCATGTTCCACGACGTATAGCGCTGTCCATGGTTAGGTACCGAGTATCCGTAAGCCAGTAGTACACAGCCTTCTCGTAGTCACCTTGGTCCTCCAGGCGGAAAGTTGACTCTACGTCTGGAGGAAGGCACGTCGGAACGCACGGAACGATTTGTTGGTCGGGGGTAAACCTGAAGCTTTGGTCCTGGCTACCAGAAGATGCGGCGGCAGCCTCCGACGTTGGCACCCCTTGCAGCGTCCAACGCTTATCTCCCAAGAAAACGTCTAGTAGCAGATGGTCATTGTTCACAAACCGATGCTCCGTAATAAAGCACGTCGGGTCTAGCGGGCTAATCACCATGTCGTAATCGCGAGCGAGCCAATCTTCATACGAATCCGCGATGAAAGCCCGCGCGCCATTGAAGTAACAAGCCACGTGATGACGCGGGTGAAAGCAAGTTCCTACAGGCCATAGAGGCCATATGTCTCTTTTACGCGACGTCATTACCGAGAATCTTTAGCAAGCACTCGGCACAAAGAACAGAGTGAAGAACGCCCGCATCGTAGTCGTAGGCGTCCTCAACAAAACCGATGTCTAAATCCGGCCACCACCGATACTCGTTAGCAACATGCGACGGCTTTTCTGAGCACAAGTACCGTTGGCGTATATGCCCAGCGTGCCGAACATGCCAATGTTGCGCTTGGCCTGCGTTCCCAGCTTCGTGCACAACCATGAACCGGTACTCGTCGGCGAACTCGCCCATACGCCAGCGCGATTCAAGCGCTTCGAAATCGCGAGTGTGGCGCAGCAAAAGCAGGTTACGCCGGAAGCTATCTAGCTCACCCGGGCGTGCGCGCACGCGATAGTCAATATCGGGGAGTATCAACGTGCCTGCGACGCGAATGGCCATAGCGCTACTCTAGCACAAATAGCGAAATTAGCGAAACCCTTTTGGTGCGCAGTTGGGGCACTTCCCTCCGCACAAGCTGGAAAAACTCCCCAGGCACCCTGAGCAGGCCATGCTGCCCCCGGAAGGGGTGTGCATCCAAGGCATGCCCACCCAGCCAGGCGTAAACGGGTCCCTGCGGGGCGGTGGCGGTGGCTTAGGAACCCGCTTTGGTCGGCGCTTATGCCCCATCGGGTTCCCAAGCCACCTTGCCGACCAAGCGGCAATCGCCGTTGGGACGCATCGGCAGTACTTCGCCAAGGTCAACACGCGCAGGGTTGCGGTTGCCCACGTACAGCTGCCCCACTTCAGTAACTAGGTACCGGTTGCCGTTGGGTATTTCAATAATGTCGCCGAAATCAGCGTCTTTCTCAGTCATCTATTCCTCGCCTGTGTGCTCTTCCATTGCTTCCCTACCCGTTCGCTTTAAGTACGCACACACGCAGGCTGCGCAATAACGGATGGTTCTGTTCTTTAGTGGAATCGTCGTGATGCGGGACAAGCCTAAGTCTTCGCCGCACAAAGCGGTAGCGTCATGCCCAGCCAGCCAATGCAAACAAGTGTTGTAGTACCGACCGCGCCCTGAGTACAGCTTCCGCCACCACCCTTCACTTTCGTCGTCGGGTTCGGGCTCTAGCCTACGCTCCGCATCAATCATCGCGATGCTAGGGTGGTCGGATAGGGTGTAAGTTCGTTTCACCAGTCCACCACCCTCTGCGGGCCGTAGGCTGTGCAGTAGCACGGGAAGTACGTAACGTCCTCGCGGCTAAGCAGAATCGACGCGTGCCATCCCAGAATCCACTCACGTGCGCGCTTCGCTGCGCCACGAGACTGCACACGAAATTCGGTGATGTCCCTAGCAAGGTGCCGATACAGCCGTTCCTCATCTTCCGTACGCTCTTTGTAAGGACGCTTGGTAATCCCAGGACGGCGCTCAGTCGCGATGTACTTGAGCAGGCCGTTAGCTAGCAAGTCGGCGCAGCACAAGCCGCCCCAGCTAAGACCGTGTGCGTACATCTCATTGGCAGTTTGCCAACAGCGCAGCTTTACGCGGAGTTCGGTGTGGCGAGGCCGGGGCACGTCAATAAGTACTCTTGTCCGAGCTTTCCCATTTCTCGGCGTATGCGCTGCAACGCCAAATGCTCGCTAAAAGCACGAGCTAAATCCAAGCCAATGGTTAGCACGCTCTTTTCAAACGCCGTCAAAGGCATGTCGTTAGCTGCCCATAGCCGCAAGCACTTTGCGCAGTACCTAGGCAGTCCATCACCCCATTCATGGAACTCTATTTCCAAGTCATCAGGGTTTGTGTGTACAGGACTGCTGCTGCACCTGCTGTTCGAGTACCCGACCGCAAAAGAGCCGCACACGGAAAGAGACTGCCCAAAAAATTGCATCCCAACACAGGGACATGAGCGGCGCACTTGCTCTACCCGCAAAGATACGCGCTTGGGCACCCAATGGAACGTTCGCGAAGACACACGCCGCTGCCACTCGCAACCGCGCTCATCGCCAAACCGGCGCAGCGCGTCTACGAGTTTGGCTTTTCCGTAAAGCTTTCGCATCGTGCCAGGTACTCCGATAACGGCTCATCGCCAACAAGTATCAAGCTGGGGTCAATCACCCGGTGCTCAGTGCACCACCCCATAAGGGGTGCACCATTCTGCGAAGTGTACAAGTAGACGTGCCCGTCGCACTCTTCGCCATGGGGCTCCCTATTGGCACAGCGCAGCCCGCCAAGATGAACAAGCGCGGATAACTCGGCGTAGTCCTCCGCGAGGGTGCTGGGTGAAAATCGGTTGGGCATTACACGAACTGGTAAGCGGCCCAGCTCATTCCAAGCAGGACCACCGAGGCAAGCGCGCTCACCACGTTTTCACCAAAGGGCGTGAGGTCGCGCTTGTCCTTCGAAAGGTGCGAAATGAACAACCTGCTAAGCATGACCAGTCCTAGGGCGTGCGGTGGTGACAAAGGAGCAACTCCCAAAGGAACTACAAA
>CAYYHN010000309.1:0-5913 GCA_964471245.1 uncultured Rhodothermaceae bacterium
AAGACTACGACGCAAGGGAACGATGGGAGAGGAAATGTACGCTTGTTGCTGCACACACCCATCGATAGCGGAGCCTTAGCGGCCGTCAACGCGCAGATGGGCAACATCGCGTTCAAGACAGGCACCAAGGTGTATTGGGACGACGCGAGCCGCACCTTTCGTGATAATGATGCCGCTACACGTCTCACAAAGGCTGTTTACCACAATGGCTGGAGACTGCCGACCTTATAGCGTGGTTATGCTGTTCGCTTAACTCAAGTTTGGACCTACCTGTCCAAGCTTGAGGAGACAAAGAATGGAAGAGACGAAGCGTCGAAGACGGCTGGGAAAACGCCTCCACTTCGTTTCGTTGCCTCCTCGTTTCATCCATTCTAGCCAAGTTCAGACCATAGGTCGAAACTTGGATTAGCTTAGTGTTCGAAATACTGTTATGAAGATCTGGCTCCCGTTTAGCATCGCCTGCGTGCTCGCCGTACTCATCAACCTCTACCCGTGGTTTATGGCATTCGACGTGGGCGATGAGGCATGGATACAAGCAGGGTGGGCGCTGTACTTCATGACCATCCCGATTGGCCTCGGCCTGATCGCGCTCGGCCTCGTGCTGACGGGGATTCGTTGGTACCGCGTGCGCAAAGCGCAGCAGGTCGAATGACGTGTTGCTATCGGTTTCCGTTGTCCATGTCGGAGAAGATGAACCAGTGGCCATCATCCCCCTTGTGCAGCGTTAGGGTGTACTTGCCGCTGTCTGGGGTGCCCGGCAGGCCGCTGTAGCCGCCGAGGATGTAGCCGATGTTGCCTTCGATGCCATAGGCGTAGGCGCGTAGCGCAAGTGGGCCGCCGCTGTTGGCATACGCCGCCTCGATGTTTGCCCGCCCACGAACGGGCGCACGCCCCGGACGCAGGATAAAGCCATCTTCCGAGAAGAGCGCCGCGAGTGCCGCCTCATCGCTTGCTGCCCAAGCCTTTTCGTAATCACGCAGCACGCGGTCAAGCTCCGGCGGCAATTCGACCGAAGGCAGTTGCTCAGGTGTTGATGTATCGGGTTGGGCCGTGGCGGAAAACGTGAGAACGGCTGCCAGCAAGAAGCAGGAAACAAGGCGCATGGGATTAGCGAGATGGTGGGACATCCTTGAACAGACGGAACTGCGGCAGTGAGGTTGCATGTCGCACGAGGCGCGCGTCTGCCATGAATCCCTTTTCCAAGCCTTCGGGGGTTGACTACGGCTCGGTACGCTGGCTTGCACGGCGGCGCTTGCCGTTGCGGTTCCCTACGTTGTGCCCACCCGTATTACGCCCACCGCTGCGCTTCGAACTACCATTGCGTGAGCCGCCGTTGCCATTGCGATTGCGTGAGCGCGCTCGCTTGGTGCGGGATGGCTGGTTCGAGGTGGTTGTCGTCTCACGTGCAGGTGTACCTTCTGGACGTGGCTCAATGCCTGCGCTGGCGAATGTCGCTCGCGTCATTCGCTTGCCGGTGTGCCGTTCGATGTTGCGGAGGTAGGCCTCCTCATCGGCTGTTACAAACGTGATGGCGTCGCCGGTAGTGCGTGCGCGGCCGGTCCGGCCGATGCGGTGGATGTAGTCCTCCGCCTGGTTTGGCGTATCGAAGTTGATCACGTGCGAAATGCTGTCGATGTCGATCCCGCGTGCTGCGATGTCGGTGGCAACCATGATCTGGAACTGCCCTTCCTTAAAGCCCTTGAGCGCACGTTGGCGCTGGCCTTGCGTGCGGTTCGAGTGCAGCACCGTCGTCCGAAAGCCGCGCTTGTCGAGCTTGCGCTTGATGCGGTCGGCGCGGTGCTTGGTGCGCGAAAACACAAGGACATTGTCGATGGGCTCGGTTTCCAGCAGGTGGTAGAGCAGGTCCATCTTTTGCTCGCGATGGATCAGGCATACCTGCTGCGTCACCGTTTCGGCTGGGTTGCGGCGCTGCCCGATCTCGACGAGTTGAGGCCGATGCATGATGCTGTTCGCGAGTTGCTGGATCGGCTGCGGCATCGTCGCCGAAAACAGCAGCGTCTGCCGCTGCTTGGGGACCGCCGCCACGATGCGTTTGATGTCGCGCAGG
Source organism: uncultured Rhodothermaceae bacterium (assembly GCA_964471245.1). Taxonomy (GTDB): domain Bacteria; phylum Bacteroidota; class Rhodothermia; order Rhodothermales; family CAYYHN01; genus CAYYHN01. The sequence continues at coordinate 2,069 of CAYYHN010000309.1, forward strand.
AACCCCATGTCGAGCATCCGGTCGGCTTCATCGAGCACGAGGATGTCGATGTCGGTAAGGCTGAGGCTGCCGCGATCCATGTGGTCGAGCAGGCGGCCCGGCGTAGCCACGACGATGTCGACGCCACGATGCAGGCCATCAAGCTGAGGCTTCATGCCAACGCCGCCATAGATAGCTAGGCTCCGCAGCCGCGTGTGCTTGCCATAGGTCTTGGCCGACTCGTGCACTTGCAGCGCCAACTCACGCGTCGGCGTGACGACAAGTGCGCGCACGGGGCGTTTCTTCCGGCGGTTGCGTGGTGTGTCGAGTAAGCGCGAGAGCATCGGGAGCACGAAGGCCGCCGTCTTGCCCGTTCCCGTCTGCGCACAGCCAATCAGGTCATGGCCGCGGCTGGCGATGGGGATGGCTTTCGATTGAATCGGCGTCGGCGTTTGGTAGCCTGCGTCTTTGATGCTACGCAGGATGCTGTCGGCGAGGCCGAGTTGTTGAAACGTGGTCATAAATGACATATAGACATACGAGGGGCTGTCGAGCGCTCGGCTCGGCGGTCCTCATCAGAAAAGCGTCGTATTGGAGAAGCGAAGCTGGAGATGGGGCAGCAGATCAGAAGCAACCTGCGCAAACAGCTTCAAGGTCAAAAACAGGCGAGAGGTGGAGAGCGAAAGGTGGGCGTGCCCCTGTCAGCCTTTCGTAACTGGCCTGTCCGTATGTACTCGCAAAGCGGTGCTTTGTAAAGTCCGCTTTTGAGCTGATGGTGATAAGCCAAAGCGGTGTGAATCAGATGCGCTCAACGCAAAGTACACGTCATCTGTTTCGAAAAGGCCTACCCTGTTCCTGTGAATTGCTAACGAACAGGTACGGTGAGGTATGCCTACGACTTGCCTACCGAAGCAACGTTACACGTTGGGTTTGGACGTACGTGTCGGCTTCGAGGCGGACGAGGTAGACGCCACTGGCTAGACCTTCGGCATGCCATTGGACTGTATGAGTACCCGGAGCGAAGGCTGCATCGGCCAGTAGGGCACGGCGGCGACCCAATAGGTCGTAGACGGCTAGGCGAACGTGGGTACGTTGGGGAATAGCGAAGCGGAGCGTGGTGCTGGGGTTGAAGGGATTCGGGTAATTCGCATGCAGTGCGAAGCGCGTTGGCAGATCGGTTGGCGTGCGGCTTGTGACGAGGTCGGCGGTACGGAAGGTCGCCGGGGCGGCGGGCGTGGAGGCGTAGCCATCGGTCGCGGCCACCGTCCAGGTGTACGCGTTGCTAGGCACGAGGCGGTCAGCGATGTCGAGGTCGGCGTAGGTGGTGCCGCGTACGGTGAACGTAGTGTCGACGTTGGGGCCGGAGAGCGTGACGGCGTAGCGCACGACATCTTCGGGGTCTGGGTCGGTGGCTGGGGTCCACGTCAGGCGGAGCGGCATCGTAGGAGCCGGATGCAACGTAGTGCCTTCAGTGGGGGTACTGGGCGTTGCGGCGGTTGGCGGGCGGTTGGCGGCAACGTCTTTGGTGCCGAGGCGGAATGCAGGATCGAAGATTTGTTCGAGGACACCGCCTTCGGGATCGGTAAGCTGGATCCTCAACTCGTAAAAGCCCGGTGCAAGGTTAGTGGGCAGCGTACTCGTGTGCGCGCGTTCGCCAGCCTGCACAAGTGCGAGATTCTGCCAAGGCCGGGTACCTACTTTCCGGATCTGCGCAGCTGCGTTGGTGTCGTCGTAGTTCGTACGCAAGGTCAGCGTTTGCGTAAGGCCGGGTGTTAAGGCAAGCGTTTGGATGCCTGACTCAACAAGTTGAAGGTGCGCCAAACGCGGCGGCTGACGCTGTTGGTCGAGCGAGTTGAACAGCAGATTTGCCGATGTGCGGCCATCAAGGTTGCCCACACGGTAGTCGTACATGGTAAAAAAAAGCGCATTCCAACCGGGTTCAAAGACCACATTCCCTTGAAAACCACCGCTGCGTGTATTGACAAGAGTGCCTGTCTCTACCACATCGCCTTGGCGGACGTCCTCTTCGCCAAACGAGAGGTCGACGAGTTCGTAGGAAATGGGTGCGGTGCGGGTGTCGTATGCTGGATTGAAGAAGAACGGAGGCGTGGAGAAGTAGATACGGTCTTGCACAAACTGCTGCATCTCACCTGACCAATATGGCAGCCCAAGGCCAATCGGCTGGTGGAGTATGGGTCCGGAGATGTGTTGTGTCAGTCGGCTGTTGAAGCCGCGGAATATGCTGAAGCCATCGCCAGTCGGGGTCACTTGTGCTGTGAGGTAGCGCACGGTGTTGGTGTGTGCTTCGCGGATTTGTTGGCGTGTCCGCACGAAGGCACTACCCTCAGGTACAGGTGCATAGGCGATCCTGCGTGGCTGACCAACGAGAAGCTGGTTGGCACCAGGTGGACTCCATGTAAGGGTACTGTTATCATCCAGCACCTGCCAGTCGATGAACGTTAAGGGTTCTATTGCATCGTGGGCGAATGTAAAGACGCCCTCTTGGAAGGCCGAAGGTACGTTCGTATGTGTGCTCGACGAACTCAGGTCTGCAACATGGAATGGCACGACGTAGTCGATGCCGGATGGATGGTCGTAGTCGTAGACGACGCGGTCCCATACGAAGTGCGGCGGTAACCCCGACGTACGCAAAGTGGGATCAGCTGTACCGGGCAGGATGAGGTAGGTGCGGTTGCGTGTGTCGCGGAGGAGGTCGTAGCCGTGGTCAGGTATGAGCGCCTGCCCATTCTGGTCGCGGGCGTCGAGGATGGTTGTCTGGTTGGCGTCGGCAAGGCGCAGCGTACGGCTGGTGAGGCCTGCTACGTCCACCGCTTCCGCTGCTACAACCACGCGCTGCCTACCTGTTTCATGGGGAAGATCATAGAAGGCAAGGACATCGTAGGTGTCCGGTGGCACAATCACCGCTGCATCGCTTTGAGGCACGAGAATGCGGCTGTCGGCGGGACGCTGAATCAGCACGGCTAACGGCGGAGCATCGAATGCGAGGCGCAGCACATGGCTCTTGAGCACGGCCAGCGGCACGTGCCCGCTCGTGTTCGCTGATGTGAAGCTGAGACGACCCGTCAAAGGCGGCGGAAGGGTGCTGTCTTCTACGCGCGCGGCATCGACCAAAACGGTGATGGTGGCCGATGCAGACGCGCCGGGTGCCAGCGTGAGGAATGCAGGCGTTACGGTATACGTCAGCCCATCGATAGCGGCCTGCTCGATGTTGAGCGCAAGCGTCTCCGTTGTAGCGCTGTCGTTGGTGAACGTGACGGTTTCCTCGCTACGCCACGTGCCCGACGTGGCATCCACAAAGCCAAAGTGGAGCGCTGCCGCATCAGCGGTAATGCTGCTGGCTGTGATGGCAGCGAGTGCGTCGAGGCGGCCTGCGCCTTGCATCCACGGATCGGCGCCGAGGTCGCGGGCTTGCTGCATCAGCACCCGCTGTACTCGCTGGGCCGACCAATCCGGCCTGTGCTGAATAAGCAACGCCGCTGCGCCAGCTACGTGCGGAGCCGCCATCGATGTGCCGGTCTGGCGACGGTAGCGGCCGTCGAGGCTGGTCGAGAGCACGGTCACGCCCGGGGCGACAAGGTTGGGTTTGAGGCCGAAGGACGTATTGGCCGGGCCGCGCGCGCTGAACGGCGTCATCGTGTCGTTGTTGTCACTGGCTCCTACCGTGAGTACGTCGGCGGCCACGCCTGGCGAGGCGACGCCTTGGTAGCCGCCGTCATTACCCGCAGCCACGACGACAACCGTACCGGCTGCCACGGCACGGTTGACCGCCTGCGACACGGGGTCGTCGGGATGGCCTAGACCCAATACCATTCAAATAAGCAAAATGAGGTGGTCCGTTTTGGCGT